>NZ_JAMOYY010000028.1:0-43951 GCF_023669475.1 Blautia sp. MB18-30
TGGACACAATGTACCTTGCGGTACTCAATATATATTAAATTAGGATGTTATACTAATTAACGATTACTCGATGATTGTAGCAACACGTCCTGATCCTACAGTACGTCCACCTTCACGGATAGCAAATGTAAGACCCTGGCTCATAGCGATCGGATGAATCAGCTCGATTGTCATCTCGATGTTATCTCCAGGCATGCACATCTCTGTTCCCTCTGGAAGGTTGCAAACACCTGTTACGTCTGTTGTTCTGAAATAGAACTGCGGACGATAGTTGTTGAAGAATGGTGTATGACGGCCACCCTCGTCTTTAGTCAGAACGTAAACCTGAGCTGTGAATTTTGTATGGCATGTAAGTGTTCCTGGTTTAGCAAGAACCTGTCCACGCTCGATCTCGTTTCTCTGAACACCACGAAGAAGTGCTCCGATGTTATCACCAGCCTGAGCCTCATCAAGAAGTTTACGGAACATCTCGATACCAGTTACAACAACTTTACGAGTCTCCTCTTTGATACCAACGATCTCAACTTCCTCAGATACGTGAAGAACACCAGCCTCAACTCTACCAGTTGCAACTGTACCACGTCCTGTGATGGAGAATACGTCCTCTACAGGCATTACGAACGGTTTATCTGTGTCACGCTGTGGGTCCGGAATGTACTCATCAACAGCATCCATAAGCTCCATGATCTTGTCTCCCCATGGGCCAGCCGGATCCTCAAGAGCTTTAAGAGCAGAACCCTGGATAACCGGAATGTCATCTCCTGGGAAGTCATACTCGGAAAGAAGATCACGGATCTCCATCTCTACGAGCTCAAGAAGCTCCTCATCGTCTACCATATCACATTTGTTCATGAATACAACGATGTAAGGAACACCTACCTGACGGGAAAGAAGGATATGCTCTTTAGTCTGAGCCATAACACCGTCTGTAGCAGCAACAACAAGGATAGCACCATCCATCTGAGCTGCACCTGTGATCATGTTCTTAACGTAGTCAGCATGTCCTGGGCAGTCAACGTGTGCGTAATGTCTACGCTCTGTCTGATACTCAACGTGAGCTGTAGAAATTGTGATACCACGCTCTCTTTCCTCTGGAGCTTTATCGATATCCTCAAAGTTCTCTACTACGTTTCCTGGAACTCTCTCTGCAAGAACTTTAGTGATAGCTGCTGTTAATGTTGTTTTACCATGGTCAACGTGTCCGATGGTACCAATGTTACAATGCGGTTTTGTTCTCTCAAACTTAGCCTTTGCCATTTTAAAATGTCCTCCTTAAAACTTGGCTCTATCAAAATTAGAGCATTTTTTCAGATTTAAACTTGCTAACCTTGATTATATTGCAAACCAAGGTTATTTGCAAGCATTTTATTATTTTATATCAGATCAGTCCTTTTTGGAAAGGATCTTCTCCTGTACAGACTTCGGAACCTGCTCATATTTCTCGAAGAACATAGAGTAGTTACCACGTCCCTGTGTTCTGGAACGAAGGTCTGTAGCATATCCGAACATCTCGGAAAGTGGAACATATCCACGGATCATCTTACCGCCGCCGATATCTTCCATACCCTCGATACGTCCACGACGGGAGTTGATATCACCGATAACGTCACCCATGTAATCCTCTGGTGTAGTAACTTCGACCTTCATGATTGGCTCAAGAAGAATCGGAGCTGCTTTCTGCATAGCATCCTTGAATGCAAGAGAACCTGCAATGTGGAATGCCATCTCAGAAGAATCGACTTCATGGTAAGAACCATCGTATACATTTGCATGTACACCAACTACCGGGAATCCTCCGAGGATACCAGCTTTCATAGCTTCCTCGATACCTTCGCCAATTGCCGGGATGTATTCCTTCGGAATAGCACCACCAACAACTGTGGACTCGAACTTGTACAGCTCTTCTCCGTTGGCATCCATAGGCTCGAATTTAACTTTACAGTGACCATACTGTCCACGACCACCAGACTGTTTAGCATACTTGCTGTCTACATCAACAGGCTTGGTGATTGTCTCTTTGTAAGCAACCTGAGGTGCACCAACGTTAGCCTCAACCTTGAACTCACGAAGAAGACGGTCAACGATGATATCCAGGTGAAGCTCACCCATACCAGCGATAATGGTCTGTCCAGTTTCCTGATCTGTATGAGCACGGAATGTCGGGTCCTCCTCAGCAAGCTTAGCAAGTGCCTCACCAAGTTTGCCCTGTCCAGCTTTTGTCTTAGGCTCGATCGCGAGCTCGATAACTGGCTCCGGGAACTCCATGGACTCAAGGATTACCGGATGCTGCTCGTCACAGATTGTATCACCTGTTGTAGTGAATTTGAATCCGATCGCTGCAGCGATATCACCGGAGTAAACCTTATCCAGCTCCATACGTTTGTTAGCGTGCATCTGAAGAATACGTCCAACACGCTCTTTTTTATCTTTTGTGGCATTCAGTACATAAGAACCGGAGTTCATTGTTCCTGAATAAACACGGAAATAAGCAAGTTTTCCTACGAATGGGTCAGTCATGATCTTGAATGCAAGAGCGGAGAACGGCTCATCATCAGATGAATGTCTCTCAACTTCGTTGCCGTCAAGGTCAACACCCTTGATAGCCGGGATATCTGTAGGAGCCGGCATATACTCAAGGATTGCATCCAGAAGTTTCTGAACACCTTTGTTTCTGTAAGCGGAACCGCAGCAAACCGGTACTGCTGTACACTCACATGTAGCTTTTCTGAGGACAGCTTTCAGCTTGTCTACAGAAGGCTCATCTCCCTCAAGATACTCCATCATGAGGTCATCATCCAGCTCGCAGATCTTCTCGATCAGCTCTGTATGATAAAGTTCTGCATCTTCCTGCATATCCTCCGGGATATCAGTAATGGAGATGTCATCACCCTTCTCATCATTGTAGATGTATGCTTTCATCTCGAAAAGATCGATGATTCCTTTGAAGTCATCCTCTTTTCCGATCGGAAGCTGAAGGCAGATAGCGTTTTTACCAAGACGAGTCTTGATCTGCTCTACTGCACCGTAGAAGTTTGCACCAAGGATATCCATCTTGTTGATGAATGCCATACGAGGTACATTGTAGGTATCAGCCTGACGCCATACGTTCTCTGACTGCGGCTCAACACCACCCTTAGCACAGAAAACGCCGACAGCACCATCAAGTACACGAAGGGAACGCTCAACCTCAACAGTGAAGTCTACGTGTCCTGGTGTATCAATGATGTTGATACGATGCTCAAGAGCACCTGGCTTTGGCTTGCAGTTCTCCTCAAGAGTCCAGTGACATGTTGTAGCAGCGGATGTGATTGTGATACCACGCTCCTGCTCCTGCTCCATCCAGTCCATTGTCGCTGTACCTTCATGAGTATCACCGATCTTGTAGTTAACACCTGTGTAATAAAGAATACGCTCTGTAAGAGTTGTTTTACCAGCATCGATATGCGCCATGATACCGATATTTCTGGTTCTCTCTAATGGATATTCTCTTCCTTCTTTTCCAGCCAATGAATTTTCCTCCTCGAATTAGAAGCGATAGTGAGCAAATGCTTTATTTGCCTCAGCCATCTTGTGCATGTCTTCTTTTCTCTTAACGGATGCACCTGTGTTGTTCATTGCGTCCAGAAGCTCATTAGCCAGTCTTTCTTCCATTGTCTTCTCGCCTCTCTTACGTGAGAACATTGTAAGCCAACGAAGAGCAAGTGCCTGACGTCTGTCTGCTCTTACCTCGATCGGAACCTGATAAGTAGCACCACCGATACGTCTTGCTTTTACCTCGAGAACTGGCATGATGTTGTTCATAGCCTCTTCAAATACTTCAATTGCTGGTTTACCAGCTTTTTCCTCTACTCTGGTGAATGCACCGTATACAATTTTCTGAGCAACACCTTTCTTACCGTCTAACATGATGTTATTGATAAGCTTGGTAACCACTTTGTTATTGTACATCGGGTCAGCCAGAACGTCTCTTTTCTGAGTATGTCCTTTACGTGGCACGTTACTTCCCTCCTTAATCATATTGATTATATCATCGGTACTCACGCAGTAAAACTATTGCATGTTCGCACTGGTAAGGTCCTATATTTAACCCGCAACCGACAGGGTATATGGAATACCGTACAAATCCTTATAGTCTTCCGCTGTAATACATTAGATGAATAATATCTTTGTAATCCTCCTGATTATCTGCAATCAGGAAGCGGCGTAGATTTCTGATCTACAAAAATTATTTTTTAACTTTAGGTCTCTTAGCTCCGTATTTGGAACGAGCCTGTTTTCTGTTAGCGACACCTGCGGTATCAAGAGTACCTCTGATGATGTGGTATCTTGTACCAGGTAAGTCCTTAACTCTTCCTCCACGGATAAGAACAACGCTATGCTCCTGAAGGTTGTGACCCTCTCCTGGAATATAACTTGTTACCTCGATACCGTTGGAAAGACGAACTCTGGCGATCTTTCTAAGAGCTGAGTTAGGCTTTTTAGGAGTAGCTGTTTTAACAGCAGTACAAACACCACGTTTCTGTGGAGCAGCCTGATCAACTGCTTTCTTTCTTAAAGAGTTGTATGTTTTCTGCAGAGCCGGTGCTGTAGATTTTTTAACAGCTGTCTGACGGCCCTTTCTTACTAACTGGTTGAATGTTGGCATTCCATTTCACCTCCCGATTTATTTCTCCATGGGCTTTCCCATGGGGCCTTGCGGTTGCTATTTACAAATTACGGCATGCGAAAATATAACGTTTCATTCGCACGCTTGCTCATTATAGACCGTAAATACAGGGCTTGTCAAGGTGTTTTATAAAGAATTTTTGCTGATTTTACAGGGGTTTTACACGGTTTTCTCCATAGATGTCACAACCTGCCGGAAATACCCATTTTTCTTCTGCTGATATACCAGAGTATTCCCAGTATTCCTGCTATTAATATAGAAAGAACTGCTCCCGCCTGCAGCCCCGGAGTCCGATATTTCATAGTAACCGTATGTGTCCCGGCCGAAAGCTTTACACCGGTAAGCCCCTGGATGCTTTTCCCATCGACCTTTTTCCCATCTACATAAATCTGCATATCAGGATCATAAAATATGCTGAGAAGGAGCATTCCATCCTTTGCTGCAGCTATGGTACCCTTTCCATTCTTCAGATCCATCTGCTGGGAAGAAAGCATTTCATAGATCTCATCCAGGTCCGATTCCCGGTAAGTTCCCAGAACCGCTTCCTGCATTCCGGTTTCCGCAGTTACATGCACAACCGTATCCGTATCATAAGTGCCAAGATCCAGGAAATTATTATTCCAGTAATCGGATTTCTGCTCCTGGCCGTTGATCGTTACAGTTTCCGGCTCTGTCCCCGGAATATAGAGATACCCATGCTCCCCTTTTTTCAGCGAAATATCAAAATCCACAGTCCCGGCCCATACTGCTTCTGAAGACACCGTCTGCATTTTGTACAGTCTTTTTCCCGCAATACCGCTAAGCAGCCGGTTCTGAACCTCAAGTGGATTTGTTCCTTCCATTGCATAGTCCAGTACGGAATCACTGACCATATATCCTGCTTTCAGTGCTCTCGGATTCTCATAGAGATCAAAGGACTGGCTTTCTCCGATTTTTTTATAAACAGTATGAAGCTTTCTTGTATTCCTGCAAAACAGATATCGTATTCCCAGAAGCATATCCGTCACTTCCGTGGATCCCGCATACTGAAAACGATTTTCCAGATTTTCAAAGCCCATGTTTTTTACAAAATCCCACATTTCCTCTGTATTAGTAGAGGAATACATAGATATCCCGTTCAGCTGATACAGCATCTCTTCATTTCTCACAAGAGGATTTACGATGGCGGCACGGTAATCCACCTGATCCACACCGGCAGACTCCAGTAATCCACAAACCTCCTGCTCACTTTCCACATAAATATCACGGTTTGCGGTTCCATTATCTGTAATACTGACGATTCCGTGAATTCCTGTCTCTGCAAGGATCAGCACTGCCAGCACCAGACATCCCAGCTTTCGGATCTCCACACAGCAAAAGGCATGACCGGACAGTTTTCCACAGATACACCGTTCCGTCCACATAACCAGAAAGAATACTGCAAGAACCCCTGCTGTAAGCAGAAGTCCCCAGATATTTCCGCTTTTGATCCCCACAACGATACAGAAGCCCTCTGCAGCGATCAGTCCGGCAAAAATTCTTCCTGTGCTTTCATTTTCCACATTTCCCCATGCATCACAGGACATTTTCAACAGCAGAAATATCAGGATGAACACAAAACGATTGGGGATTCCCACAGGTTTATGCAATCCGTGAAAAAGCAGATTCAGCGCTGTGATATGGATCCCCGCAAAATACAAAACGATCAATATACCTGTTACGATTTTTTCTGCTGTGCGGATTTCTTTATTCAGAAAATAAATCCCGGCAAAAAGCAGCACTGCACAGCCACAGTAAAGATTCACATCTCCCTGGTCGCCGGATTTTACAAAGGACAGGGAATCCTCGAATAATGCGCCCAGCTGTTTCCAGATATCTCCGTACACTCCCGAAAGTCCGGTGCCTGCCTCTTCCGCCGCTGCAGTTCTGGATACCGCAGCAATTCCGGGGATCAGTGTGATTCCTGCAAGTCCGGCTCCGGCAACAGACGCCCCGGCAAATTTCAATAATGAAAAACGGATTTTCTCCGGCCGTCGACCGGATTCTGCCGCAGCCAGCTCTGCCAGATAATAAAAAGCAACAAATGTGCATAACATAAATCCCATATAATAGCTGGTTAAAATACAGTACCCCAGCACCAGACAATACCCTCGCCATTTTCCGGTATGCACCAGCTGTTCAATAAGATATGCAAGCACCGGAAGAAGCATGATACAGTCCAGCCACATCACATTGCTGTAATAGCCTATAAGAAAATCAGACAGTGCGTACATACAGCCAAGAGAAACTGCCATACTTCCTCTGCCCGGATATTTTTTCCCGGAATACCATGCCATGGATACGCTGCAAAGCCCTGCCTTGATCAGGATCACCGCAGTGACAGCCTCGTTTACATACATGAATTTCATAAACAGCAGTATTAGGAAGCTGAACGGACTGCAGAGATAATAGCAAAACAATCCGTAAAAATTATATCCCATGGCATGTGCGGACCAGGTCCAGCCCGCTCCCTTTCCAAGCTGCTCTGAAAGTTCCCTGTAAAAGGCTGTATACTGATGGACTCCATCTACCACCAGCGCCGAATTCTCTCCAAAAGGATAAACACCCTTCAATGCAAAGCCCAGCGTAAAGATCAGAACCGGAAACAGAAACGCCATGAGATAGATCCACCCTCTGTTTCCCTGTTTTTTGTTTTTTTCCGCTTTCTGTATTCTTATTGGTCTCATTTCATTTCCTCGTCTGTCTGCAGTAATTCCAGGCCGTTCTGTTCTGGACAGCTGAATTATCTATCGGCTGTTATTTTCTGAAATACTGTTATTTCTTTTCCGTCGTTTTTTCCTACTGTATCATGTTTTTGTGAAATTACTGCGAATTTTTCAGAGCAAAAGAAAAAAGCTGTCACATCATTGGAGACGCAGAAAACTCCGCCGACGTAACAGCTTCTTTCTGAAGGAATCTGTGTACGCTGATCCACAGATCTCTTCATGGGTGTAATTATTAACTTTATGTGATGAGTTTTTTAGTTCCCGGCCTGTATGATACGGATATTCACATATCCTGAGGTGGCTGTTTACAGGTTAAGAACTATTATGGATATATGATAGCATGGCCATATACATTTGTAAAATTGATATTTCGTGTTTATAATATAGAATATTTTAATATTTATCAAACGGATAAAAGCCTCTACCACACGGTAAAATCCTGTTTTTATAAAACGGTATAGCCTCTGGATTTCAGGCAGGATCTCACTTCCATGATATCCTCGGTATGGAATACCATGATCGGCTTGCCGGAATCACGGTTAAAGGAGAGGTACAGATAATCCACGCTCACATTACTGTCCTTCAGTGTAAGAAGCAGATCATTCAGATTTCCGGTCTTATCCTCAACCTCCACTCCGATCACCTCGATCACGTGGCAGAGATATCCTGCAGCAATCAGAGCCTCCATTGCCTTATCCGGCTCCGAAACTACCATTCGTACGATTCCGTACTCTGCGCTGTCATTGGTCACAGAGCCCAGAATGTTGATATCCTCGTTCTTCAGGATACCGGTAATGTTCTGCATGACACCCTTTTTATTTTCTGCATAGATGGATAACTGTTTCAGCATGATAAAATCCTCTCTTTCCTATGTGCTTTATTTTGCTGTTCTATCGTATGATAAATCTTCGCACATCTTATCAGGTATGTCAACCAGAGCAAGCCGGATAATAACACAGACATTCATATTTTAGTTTACCCGGCTCCATAAACACTGATATTTTATGATCAGCATTTAACCCGGCCCGCCTGTTCACCGCATGTGAGCATGGAGATATTTTTCCCGGGTAGCGATACCTCCCCGGATATGTCGCTCCTGCTTGTTTACATCCAGTACCTTGCGAACTTCTATGGCCAGAGCCGGATTGATCATTTTCAGGCGTTCTACGCAATCCTTATGTACCGTACTCTTACTGATCCCGAATTTCTTAGCTGCCTGCCGCACCGTAGCCTTTGTTTCAACAATATATCCTGCGATCTCAACTGCACGTTCTTCAATATAATCCTTCACTGCCAAGCCCCCGAAGACGCTTTTTTACAGTGTATGCATGAGGAAAATGCGATATGTGTTTCGTGCTACCTATGTACAGATTTATTTTTTTGTTAGTTGAGGAATATTATCTAATACATTTATAATATTGCTTGTACCAGTTTTATAGTTCTTTTCAGAAAGTTTTCTTGTATTAATATTATTAATTTCTTTTCTTATTTTAAAGCCTGCCGCTTCCTTTTTCTTCTGACTATCATTTACACTATGCCCAAGATATACCTGTTCTACATCTTTACAAAACCAGACAAATTCTGCTTCGTGGTCATCGCAGTACTTCTTCGCCTTTTCCAAAAATTTCAAATCCTCCGGATTATTAATATACTCATCACAATCAAAGCAATAGATTACTTTTGATTTATTTGTTTTTGAAGTTGCACGATATTGCGAAATATAACCTTTTATCTCTCTTTCTTTTTTATTACTACTATAATTTCCTCTTCCATCCATATACACAACGCTTAATTTGACTTTTATACGATCATATAGATAAAAATGTTCAATAGTCTCTTTAATATAAATCCAGTCTGAATTACATTTTTTATTCGTTTCTACAACAAATATCAACTGCACCCCCACTATTCATCCTCCTCACCAACTCCAAAGACCCCTATAAAATCAATAGAATCTACATTAAAAGGAGATCCTTCTATCATTCCATTTCGATAAAGTTTGGAAGGAGAATAATTTCCATTTGTAACCCAAGAATAAATTTTATGATCTTCGGACAAGAAATCAATTGACTTCTTATGCTGTTTCAAAATATCCATAGGACCAACATTATGTGTCGTAAAGCAAAGCTGTCCTTCTCCATATTCCATCAAATACTCCAATAATGCACACAAATAAACATCATGAAGGTTTGAATCGAGCTCATCAATAAAAACAATACTGCCACGCACCATTTCATTTAAATATGCAAATAATTTAATGAGTTTCTTTATGCCCGTACTTTCAAATTCTGCATGAATTTTATAATCTTCATAAACCATTATCAAATCACAAATCCATATATTATCTTTTTCTTTCCTGTCAATTTCAATATTCTGCAAATCCGATTTGAAAATACGCAAAAATTCATACAGCCTATTAACTGTTTTTTCAAAATGTGAATATGAAGCTTCAGGAACATAGTTTTGGGTAATTTTTAATACATTAAGATGATCACTGTCCATTTCCAGTAAACTATTTATCCATTCATCATTTTCTGTCTCATGTTTTTCTTCATTATAATATTCCATGGAATTTCTGGTAACATATTCTCGATGATCATCAGATTCATCTACATACACATGTAGTTTCATGCCTAAAATATTGAGTATAAGAAGGCTATTCCAAATAAAACTTTTTTCTTGTTTACCTTCCTTTAATGAAGGAATAAAAAACTTTTCATAAAACAATGAACTCATAGATGACATTGCCAATAGGTTCATCGTTTTAGGTATAATATCCTTTTCTGTTTTTTCCTGACTATAGAGGAATTTTACAGTTCCATCAATAATCTCATAAACGAAGGTCATTCCTTCACTTCTTGATGTTGCATTTTTGACAGCTAATTTTTCATAAGAAATATGGTATTTTCCTATAATATTTTTAGACAGTATTATATTATACTTAAAAAGCAAGACATTTTCTGGAATCTTTACTATATATTCTGCCGTTATATCTAATTTATTCAATTTCTTATTAATCATTTCATCCAGATTTTTCTGAGCAACCGGATTAGCCAAATACCCGGGATTAGTCAAAAGATTTCTCAATATTTCAACAGAGGTTACAATACCTGATTTACCCGAACCATTCATCCCATAAATACCTTTAATATTATAATCTTGTGTGTCCGGCTCTTTTGAAATTGTCTTTTTATAAAAAGACAATGAAACCGTCTGATCTAGCGTTTTTATTCCTTTTACTGAATAATTCACCAAATAAACATCCTTCATTTTATGCACCTCCTGTTTATTTATAGTATACCATCTTTGTTTGCAAATATAAATACATTTTGTATTTTTTTGCATTAATCTTTTGTGTATTCCGGGAATAAACTTATCGTTTTCTCTATCTCTCTATTTAATTCATATAACCATTTTCCTTGTCTAAATTCTTCTTCCGACATATCATAATTTGGTTTTGGATTTTTTATCATTGTATCATAATAATTTCTCCAATCACTAAGAATTCTTTCTTTATCTATTTTTATCTCCTTCATTTCTTCATTTTCCGTTATCATTCTGTAAATTCCCTTCCCCTTAAGTTCAATCTGATGTTTTTTATTTTTTAAGCGACTCAATATTACATTCAAATAATTTTCATTTTGAAGTAGAGTCTCATCCTGCAATCTAATTTCATTTTTTAATTCTGTAAGTGAGTGCCATTCCTTATCTTGTAAAACTGAAAAAATTATTGCTTCTATTCTTTTCATTTTACTCATGGCTATTCCTCTCTATCCGAATCTGTAAGTTCACTATATTCACACTCTAAAGCTTTTGCTATTCTTTTCACTGTTTCTATGCCACAATTAATATTTTCTTTTTCTATACGTTGTATTTGACTTCTCGACAACTCTGCTTTTTCAGCTAATTTTTCTTGCGTATAATTTAAAGCAATTCTTTTTCTTTTTACTACTTCACTATTAACACCACTCATCGTAGCTTTATCTCCTTACATTTTTCATTACATTCTATAATACATTTTTTTAAATTTATCGTCAGCACCTTACATGATGCTTTTTAACTTTCTCCTGAAACTTTCACCCTCATATTATAAATGACATTCATCAGTCCCATATTATCAAGCTATGTCTACAGCATTTCCATTACAAAAACTATGTCCTCTTCAAATTCTCTTCGTAAAAATCTCAGTTACAAATAAAACTGAAAAATACAAATCAGCTCAAGAACTACACTGATTCACCTAGCCAGAACAGTCGTAACTGTGGTTTCCTGTTCCCAAAACTCCATTGATCACATAAACAGAAAATCCAGTCTAACATTCAAAGCACTGTTAAAATCAAAAAAACAACTGACACTTCACTAGTATCTGCACAAAATACAAGCTGCCATACCCAACAGGAGATGAATTTTTTATCTGCATTCACCTCCCATCGTCATACGGCAGCTTTCCTCATCATTACAGAAATAGAAAATAATTTAATTCTTTTTCGCCTGCTTATAAAGCACAAGACAGACGATCACAAACACAACCGTAACCGCTACGGTAAGCGGAAGGATCATAGAAGAGCCCGCCCCGAGCAGAAGGCCAAATCCCTGTCTCAGCGTCAGGATTCCAAAGATGGAAAAAATAACAAATGCAACTGTATTGAGGATTCCCTCCGGTGCCTTGCTTTTCAGAAGATATCCGATCAGAAGTCCGATCACATCCGCTGCAAAAAGTCCCAGTGAACAGGCAAGCCATACCACAACCGCTGAACTCAGTCCCTCATTGGCACCAAATGTAATTGCGGTAAGCTGTGTCTTATCCCCCAGCTCCGCAACAAAAAATGTGCAGAATACAGACAGCGGTGCAAATCTGATCTTACGATCCTTAACATTCTCTTCCTCATCATCGTCACCCTTCAGTGTTGTCACCGCAAAAAACAGGAACGCTGCACCTGCAATCAGACGGATCAGCCAGGTAGGGACCACGGTACTGATAATACCTCCTGCAAGCACTGCCAGTCCGTTGAGCACCAGGACAGCAACACCGGTTCCAAGCAAAATATCCTTCAGCTTGAACCTGGAAGTCATTGCCACCAGCATCAGCTGTGTTTTGTCACCCATTTCCGCAATAAACTGGGTAAAAAGCACTTTCATAAATAACAGCATTTTTCTTCTCCTTTGCATATTCATCCGCTCTGGAGCCATAAAAAAAGACCCACGTATACTCTATCTCTGTAACAGAAATAAAATATACATGAGTCTCATTCTTTAAGATTTGCCAGGTGCATGCACCAGTATGTTGACAAACCACGTCTACACGCGAATTACTCCCTCACGGAATTGATTTTCGTCATTGTAGCAAAGTTGAGAAATTTTGTCAAGAGCATTAGAAAGCTCCGCCTGTGCTGTACAAGAGAACCGGCGATTCCTGCCGACACCACTAGAAATCCCTGCCTGCACCGCCACCGCCGAAGCTTCCTCCGTCTCCGGAGCTTCCGCTGTCGTAGCTGTCATAATCATCATCTCTGTCATCGTCATTACCGGAACTTCCGCCGCTGCTTTTTCCCCCTCTTCCCAGGATCCAGCTCAGCGGAAACAGGGAATTAAAGAGCCGGTGCAGTACACTCATACGGCTGAAATTCTTTTTCCAGTAGTCTGCGGTATCCTTTCCCGACAATTTCATTATCAGGCCCTTCAGAACCAGAACCATAGTTACGATAAGAAATACAGGCAGCATCACGCACAGCAGATATGCGCCCACCATGAGCAAAACGATCATTACAAGCCCCAGCGCGATCTCCCAGACAGTTCCCTCATCCTCATCGTCGTCCACATCCTGCTGCACCTTCTCATACCTGGGAGCTGTTATTTTCTCCAGGCCGTATTCCTCACGGATCTCATTTAGCAGTGCATAATAAAGCTCCACGGTACCTTTTTCAAACTGATTGTCTTTATAGGAAGGAACTGCATATTCATCCAGAAGTCGTCCGGTCTTTGAATCAGGCAGCTTTCCCTCAAGACCGTAGCCGACAGATACCCAGACTTTACGGTCCGAAACCGAAAGGACGATCAGGACACCATTATTTTTCTTCTTTGAACCAATTCCCCATTTGCGGCCGGTTTCCACTGCATAATCACTGATGTCTTCCCCATCGGTGGTATCCACGGTAAGGACAACCAGCTGCGCTGTGGTATCCTCATACAGCTGCTCACCAGCCTTGCAAAGCTCTTCCTTCCAGGTATCGCTGAAAAACCCTGCATAATCATTAACATAGAATTCTTTTGTGGCAGACGGGATTTTCCCGAAAGCTGCCAGCGTACTTCCGGACAGCGTCAATACAAAAGCCAGCAGCACAGCCATCCGTCCGATCCATTTTTTCATAGGATATTCTCCCTCTATCCGTTCTTTCATTTCATCAGAACAATGGTCTGATCTTATCACTCTGCCAGCATATCCCCTACATCCGGCGTATCTGCTGCTGAATCATCGGCCTCAAAATACGACGCCTTCTCAAAGCCAAGCATGGAACCAAATACATTCCCGGGGAATTTCACAAGCCTTGTGTTATAAGCTTTCACAGCCTCATTATAATCTTTTCTCGCTACAGAGATCCGGTTTTCACTTCCGGACAGTTCATCCATCAGGCCCACATAAGTAGTATTGCTTTTCAGTTCCGGATAATTTTCCACCACAACCTTCAGACCGGAAAGTGCACTGTCCATCTGCTGATCTGCCTCAGATTTCTCTTCCACGGTATCTGCATTCATCAGCTGGTCCCGCGCCTCCAGAACCCTGTCAACAACCTCCGTCTCATGCTTCGTGTAACTTTTTACCGTGCTGACGAGATTCGGGATCAGATCTGCACGTCTCTGCAGCATGGTATCCACATCAGCCTCTGCAGTTTCCACAGCTTCTTTACTCCCGGCAAGCCCGTTGTAACTGAGCATAAGTCCTCCGGCAAGGACCACGATCACTGCAATAACAGCCAAAAATACTTTCTTCATCTCTTTTCCTCCCTTCCGGTATCACAGATAACCTTTCAGCCTGCGATACAGGATTTTTTATATCCCCATTGTACCAGAGCATACAGGATTCCACCAGAAAAACTCACCTTTTCGATCAGAATTTTTCTGCCATTTCCATAAGTCCCTGATATATTTTTTCGGAAAGCGGAATGGAAACACCAAGTTTCTTCGCTTCTTTCACAATATAGCCGCTGAAGGTTTCCAGCTCCGTCTGTTTTCTCCGGATGCGAAAATCTCTCTGCAGGGAGCTGGTTGCATTATCTGCATGTACATGGCGGAATTTATGAATCACCTCATTGATGTGCTCATCCGTCAGCGCAACCCCCTTGGCCTGACCTACACTGGCAGCTTCCCATACAAGCTTCTCATACTGCTGCGCTTTCACTGGATCTCTGCGGAGCTCCCCGATGGTATTATCATAAAAAGCAGTCATCACATTAAAGGCACAGTTGAGGATATACTTTCTCCAGATTTCCACCTCGATATCCCCCTGATCCTTATAGTCAATATCCGCACCTTTCAGGATCCCTGCCACTTCTGCAACTTTCTTCTGCTGCCGTTCATCCGCATCTTTGATTCCAATACAAAGCCACGTAAACGTATCCTGCTGGGAAATGGAAAAATCCTCATTGGCAAAAGCCACCGTATAGATCAGCGAATCCACAACCGTTCCCTTACCAACCAGACGGCGGATGTTTTCTCCCGGGTCCACACCATTCATCACAGGAATGATCACGGTGTCATCCGTGACCATGTCCCGGATACTTTCGCACACCTCAGCCAGTGAATAATTTTTTACACAGATAAAAATATAATCCTGCTGTCCCATATCCTGAATTGGCACTACCTGCTCTGGCTTTGCCACGATCTCACCCTTATAATCACTGTGGAGCACCAGGCCTTTTTTCCGGATGCTCTCTGCCCTGGCGCCACGTGCAACCATCGTCACATGCGGATACGCCTTCGCCAGCAGCCCGGCTATGTAACCACCAACACCACCAATTCCGATCACTGCGATCTTTTTCTCTTCTGTATTCATATTTTCTGTTTCCTTTCCTGCTGTTTCTCACTAAGGACTTACCCTCCCCGGAAAAAATGTGGATATTCACGATCCGCATTGACAAACAGCATGGATATTCACAATCCGCATTCGCTACCTGCTCATTGTATCAAATATTCCCATACATTTCCAGAAAGCAATTTTCAGTAATATCCTATTCGAAAAAAATACAGAAACTTTTTATCCCGTCTTTTTTTGTCCCGGATTCTGGTGTATACTGGATATAAATTTTTTACGAAAAAAACAAAAATGTGAGGTGACAAAAATGGATACTAAACCCGTTTTTCACGGAAGTGATATAGAAAAGATCTGCAGCTACTACAATCTGAAAAAAGAAAACATCGTCAAATTCGGTGCCAATGTCAATCCTCTGGGACTTTCCCCAAAAGCCGGCAGAGCCATTGCAGAACACGTGGATATCCTTTCCTCCTACCCGGACAGAGAATACACATCCCTTCGGAATACGATTTCCAGCTACTGCAATATTCCCGCTGATTTCATCCTTCCGGGAAACGGCTCCAGTGAGCTGATCTCCCTTCTGATCCAGGAGCGTGCCCCGAAGCACACTCTGATCCTTGGGCCTACCTATTCTGAATACTCCAGAGAGCTCTCTTTCTCCGGAAGTACCCAGGAATACTACCACCTTCAGGAAAGCAATGATTTCGAGCCGGATATTCCGGATCTCTGCCGGAAGCTGGAGCAGGGCTATGATTTTCTCATCCTCTGCAATCCCAACAATCCGACCTCCTCTGCCATCACCCAGGAAGAGCTTCGCAGACTTATCAGTTTCTGTGCTGAAAAAAATATCTTCGTGATGATCGACGAAACCTATGTGGAATTTGCCCCGGATATCAACGCCATCACCGCAGTTCCGCTGACACGGGAATTCACCAATCTCATGGTACTCCGCGGCGTATCCAAATTCTTCGCCGCTCCCGGAATACGCCTGGGCTACGGCATCACCGGAAATATGGAATTTCTTGCAAAAATGCGCGAAAAACAGACACCATGGTCACTTAACAGCTTTGGTGCCTTTGCAGGAGAGATCATGCTGCAGGATGAAGATTATATTAAAGAAACCAGAAATCTGGTCCTTTCCGAACGCGACCGGATAATCCGGGAACTGAGGGATACAGACACCTACAAAATCTATCCCGCCTATGCAAACTTTATCCTGCTCAGGATCCTGAAAAACGGACTGACCTCCTATGACGTATTTGAAGCCTGTATCAGACAAGGCATGATGATCCGTGACTGTTCTTCCTTCCAGTGCCTGGACGGGGAATTTGTACGATTCTGTATTATGATGCCGGAGGACAATTCACGACTTGTTAAAGTGCTAAAATCGCTGTAAAAGCTGTACAATACGATCCGAGATTTCCGGATCTCCTGTTTTATGCCTCCTGTGCCTGACAGACATTTCTGTCAGGCATTTTTTTACCTGCATATTTTTCTGTAAGGATCACTCCAATATGGTGCGCTCATATATGCGCACTTGTCATTAATTTATTTTTCCTAAATATAAAAAAGAGTTGTTGCCGAACAGATGATCACTCACACCTGCCATACAACAGCTCTTTTTTCATTTCATATCTTTAAAATCAATCCGTCATTCAACTATATGCTCATAACAAAGCACTTTTTCCCAAGTTTATCAAATTAAATTCAACATCTTCAACGCATTACTCTCCGTCACAGCCACAACCTCCTCGCAGCTGATTCCCTTAATCTCCGCAATGGTCTTCACAACCTCCGGCAGATACAGAGAACTATTTCTCTTTCCACGGTTCGGCACAGGTGCCATATAGGGGCAGTCGGTTTCCAACAGGATCTGATTCAGCGGCGCATACTCTGCCACTTCCTTCAGCTTCCGGGAATTCTTAAAAGTAACCACTCCACCGATTCCCAGATAAAGTCCCATATTCAGATACTCTCTTGCAATCTCCTTACTATAGGAAAAGCAATGGATAATTCCACCATACATCCCGTCCTTCATATACTCTCTCACGATATTCAGCGTATCCTCCGCAGCGTCACGGCTATGAATGATAAACGGAAGCTTTTTCTCACGGGCGATATCCATCTGCTGGCGAAATACCTTCTGCTGGAGAAGATGCTCTTCCTTCTCCTTATGCCAGTAATAATCCAGGCCGATCTCGCCTACAGCTACCGTTTTTTTCATGTCGCAATATCTGCGGATCTCATCCAGAACTGCTGCATCCACCTTATCCGCATCATCCGGATGAACACCCACTGCGCCATAAACAAAAGGATACTTCTCAACCAGATCATAAACCCGATCAAAATGCCCCACCGAAGCACACACATCCACAATATGCCCGATCCCGTTCTCCTGCATACTATCCAGCATGGCAAAACGATCCTCATCAAAAGCCTCATCATCGTAATGTGCATGAGTATCAAAAATCATAGCTTTATCCACAGTCATCTCGTCACCGACGGAAACTTTTCCACCTTTCAGTACTCTTGTAAACACACCTTCACGGGGCATGATGCACTCACCCATCTTCTGAAAAATGGCACAGCCATTGTGGCACTCCTTTCCGATCTGAGTCAGCTCCAGCACAACCTCACCACAGCGAAATCTGGTGCCAACCGGAAGCTTTGCGAAATCAATCCCTTCCACAACCAGATTCTCACCAAAAGCACCATCCTCGACCTCTGCGCCCTTCGCACGAAACGCATCGATCTTTTCACCGGAAAGAAGACTCACCTGCCGGTGCCACTTTCCGGCATGAGCATCCCCCTCAAGCCCCCAGTCCTCCACAAAAACTGCAGACCCAACATTCTTCTTCTGTGTTCCTTTCTTCTCACTGATACAAACCGCAAGTACTTTTCCCATAACAGACTCCTATTAATTACACATCGTTACCAAATTTATTCCTATATCACACCAGCAATATTGATTTCCAAAACCTACCACATGTAACTCTCAAGCCTCAGGAATTATGAATCGCTGGAGATGAATTTTAATCATAAAACCTACCACATCCAACAGCCAGCCCAACGGAGGCAGGGCCAGTACGGTGACGTTAGCGGAGTGGCCGTCGAGAGGCGAGTATAGCTGCTGCCACCGAGCGCCCTGTTTGAGCCGCAGGCGAGTTGGCGCGAATGGCAGCAAATCAGCGACGCAGCCGAACAGGCCGCGCAGCGTGTCACCGTACTGGCCCTGCCTCCGTTGGGCGTCCGTTCGTTAGTCTAAGTATACACCACACACTACCGTCCGCATTCTCCAGCATCGCCGGTCAAAATCTCAATCCCATGCCCCAACGCCTCAATAATAACCTCCAGGCACTCCCTGACAGCCTTAGGGCTCCCCGGCAGATTAACGATCAATGTCCCCTTCCGGATCCCGGCCGTAGCCCGGCTCAGCATCGCCCGCTTCGTGATCGTCAGACTAAACGCCCGCATCGCCTCCGGAATCCCCGGCACACGCCGCTCAATCACATCCTCCGTAGCCTCCGGCGTCACATCCCTCTGAGAAAACCCGGTACCACCCGTAGTCAGGATCAGCTCCGCAAGCCCCCGATCTGCGATCTCAGCCATCCGGCTTCCAAGCATCCCACGGTCATCCGGCAAAACATCCACAGAAACAACCTCATACCCGGCCGCCTCCATAATCTCCTTCACAGCAGGACCACTAAGATCCTCACGCTCTCCTCTGTAACCCTTATCACTAGAAGTGATCACAGCAACTCTCTTCATCACTCAACCTCCGATCTGAGCCATACAAAGCTTCTCCGTCTTATCATCCTTCTGTTTCTCCAGGCCTACGCCAAAAGCATGCCCGTCCGGTTTCTCCGCCAAAGCCTCCAGGATCATAGCCTTCAGCACCTCATCCAAACCACCACTGCGGATCACCTCCCGAAGATCCCTTCCCGCCGCATACTGCAGACAGGTCTTCAAAAAGCCCTGAGAAGTCAGCCGGATCCGGTTACACTCCCCACAGAACTTATGGCTCACCGCGCTGATAAACCCGATCTTTCCGGAAAAACCATCCACATCATAATAATGACACGGTCCATTCCCAAGGGGCTCCCCAACATACAGCGAAAACCGCGGAAGCTTTTCCCCAAGGATCCGAAGCAGTTCCTCCTCCGACACCCCATGAAATTCTTTTCCCATCCCAATGGGCATCATCTCAATAAACCGCACATGCACCCTGTGATCCCTGGCAAAAAGCGCCACCCGGCAAAGATCCTGCTCCGGGATCCCAAGAGGCACACAATTGATTTTCAGTGAAATCTCCGGATACTTCATTGCCTCCGAAATCCCTTCCAGCGTCCGCCCCAGTTCATCCCGCCGCGTGATCCTCCTGCTGCAGGCCTCATCCAGCGTATCCAGGCTGATATTCAATCCGTCCAGCCTCGCCCGGGCAAAATCACTCATCTGATCTTTCAGAAGCACACCATTTGTAGTCAGAGTCACCTTCTCGATCCCCGGCATATTTTTCAGTTTTTCCACCAGCTGAGGCATCCGCGGCCGTACAAGCGGTTCCCCGCCGGTCAGCTTGATCTTCCGGATACCCAGCTCTGCCATCACCCGGCAGATCCTCAAAATTTCCTCTTCCTGCAAAATGAGGGAGCGCTCCACATGCTGCACTCCCTCCTCCGGCATACAATAAATACACCGCAAATTACATCTGTCAGTTACGGAAATCCTGAGATAATCAATATTTCTTCCGCACCTGTCTATCATTATTTTTCCTCAAAACGAAAATCTCCGCTTTTGCCTCCTGTTTTTTCTTCCAGATGGATATCAGACATGACCATGTGCTTGTCAATTGCCTTGCACATGTCATAAATGGTAAGAAGCGTCACCTGAACACCTGTCAGCGCCTCCATCTCCACGCCTGTTTTTCCCTCTGTTTTTACCGTGCAGAATACACGGATCACTCCCGCATCCTCATCCGTCTCAAAATCCACAGAACACTTCTGGATGGGAAGTGGATGACACATGGGGATCAGCTCAGAAGTACGCTTCACACCCATGATACCTGCCACACGGGCCACACCAAGTACATCACCCTTTTTCACATTTCCGCTTTTTACCGCGGCCATGATCTCCGGGCTTACCTGAATGGAACCCGTGGCTGTTGCCGTACGGTGAGTGACCAGTTTGTCGGACACATCCACCATAACAGCATTGCCGTTTTTATCAAAATGATTCAATTCCATATCTGTCTATACTTAGCAGATCTCAGCGCCTGCAGGCATCTCTTTCTCCGGTACCATCAGGGAAAGATTTCCGTCTGCATCCTCTGCACAGAGGATCATACCCTCGCTGAGGATTCCGGCAAGCTTAGCAGGCTTCAGGTTTGTAACGACCATAACCTTTTTGCCCACCATTTCCTCTGCGGAATAATGAGCCTTGATTCCGGATACGATCTGACGAACCTGACTTCCGATCTTAACCTGAGAGCAGAGAAGTTTTCTGGATTTCTTAACCTCCTCACAGGCGATGATCTCACCAACCTGGAACTGCAGCTTCTCAAAATCATCGAAAGTGATCTCCGGCTTTGCCTCGATATCGATCACATTCTCTGTTTTCTCCTCTTCTACCTCTTCCTTCGGCTCTTCTTTCGTCTCTTCTTTCTTCGGATGAAGCTTCTCAACCTTCTCAAGAACCTCTTTCAGATCAAGTCTCGCAAAAAGGATCTCCGGTTTGTCGGTTACGCGGTTTCCTGAAGGATAAAGACCAAACTGCTCCATCTCCTCAAGAGTTCTCTCGTTTGCGTTGAGCTGTACAAGAATACGCTCTGTTGTACGCGGCATAAAGGATTTCAGAAGAGATGCGCCGATGCAGATTCCCTCAACCAGGTTGTAGAGAACGGTTGCAAGACGATCCTGCTTTGTCTCATCCTTTGCAAGTGCCCATGGCATTGTCTCGTCGATATATTTGTTGCAGCGTTTAAACAGAGAGAATACCTCTGTGATAGCATCTGCCACACGAAGCTTGTCCATTTTTGCGGAAACGTTCTTCGGAACCTGAAGGATGAAGCTCTTAAGATCCTCATCAACCGGCTCAATAACATTCTTATTCTCAACGACTCCGTTAAAATATTTGTTGGACATGGAAATTGTACGGTTTACAAGATTTCCAAGTGTGTTTGCAAGGTCGGAATTCAGTCTCTCAACCATCAGCTCCCATGTGATCACACCGTCATTCTCAAATGGCATTTCGTGGAGTACAAAATAACGGACAGCATCTACACCGAAGAACTCAACCAGCTCATCTGCATAGATTACATTTCCTTTGGATTTACTCATTTTTCCATCGCCCTGAAGCAGCCATGGATGTCCGAATACCTGTTTCGGAAGCGGAAGATCCAGAGACATCAGGAAGATCGGCCAGTAAATGGTATGGAAACGGATGATATCTTTTCCGATCAGGTGAAGATCTGCCGGCCAGTATTTGTTGAATTTATCGCTGCTGTTTCCGTCGCAGTCATAGCCGATACCTGTGATATAGTTTGTCAGGGCATCCAGCCATACATATACAACGTGCTTCGGATCGAAATCTACCGGGATTCCCCATTTAAAGGATGTTCTGGATACACAGAGATCCTGAAGTCCCGGAAGAAGGAAGTTGTTCATCATCTCGTTTTTACGGGACTCTGGCTGGATGAAATCCGGATGTGTGTTGATGTAGTCAATAAGCTTGTCTGCATATTTACTCATTTTGAAGAAATATGCCTCTTCCTTGGCAGGTACGCATGGACGTCCGCAGTCCGGACATTTGCCGTCTACAAGCTGGGACTCTGTGAAGAAGGACTCACATGGTGTACAGTACATTCCTTCATAATGACCCTTGTAGATATCTCCCTTTGCATACATTTTTTTGAAGATTTTTTTGACCTGCTCTTCATGGTCTTTATCTGTTGTACGGATGAATTTATCATAGGATGTGTTCATCAGATCCCAGATACGTTTGATCTCGCCGGAAACATTATCTACGAATTCCTTTGGTGTAACACCAGCTTCCTCAGCCTTCAGCTCGATCTTCTGGCCATGCTCATCAGTACCTGTCTGAAAATATACGTCATAACCCTGCTGTCTTTTAAAACGTGCGATCGCATCCGCAAGAACGACCTCATAGGTATTTCCGATATGCGGTTTACCGGATGTGTACGCAATGGCAGTGCTGATATAATATCTCTGCTTTTCCATCTTTTCTTTCCTCCATAAATATAAAAATAAATTGTGTACTTACTCATAACGGACTGAAAATATATTCCGTCAAAACAGGAAATTTCCTGTCCGGGGACATTGGAAGATTACCAAGTAATTCTCAGCGACATAAAAAAACGCCTTCTCATACCATAACGATATGAGAAGACGAGTTATTACCCGTGTTACCACTTCTTTTCGTTCCTGCCTCACGGCAAAAACCTCATCAGGTACAGCAAGCTCTATACCCTTCCGCTATAACAGGCGGTCCTGTCACTGCCTGCCGGTGTCCGTTAAATCGGACATTCGCACTTCGCTTATCGCGTTTAAACCGGTTCAGCAATGCCTCTCCGAAGCCATCTTCCATCTGTGCCTGCACATCCCTCTCAGTCTCGGAACTCCTGCATAAAGTGAACCTTTACCATTCACTCTGCCGCAAATCTATGACATCAACTGCGTCACAGCCTGCATCTAAAAAGTCCTCCGGGGATTTCCCTGTAGTACGGTGTACACATGTACTCTCTTCTTCCATGAGTTTTCCATATGGGAAAATCGTAACACATTTCCGATGGTTTGTAAACGGGGAATTTCGATACTGTATTACATTCTCCTCTGCCTGTACATCCACCGCCACGCCATCCGGAACGCAATAGTTGTCAGCGTCATTCCTGCTGCCATGCTCACTGCAAAAAGGATCGTATAGATTCCGTCTTTCTGGAATTTCGCCCAGTCCTTCATCAACATCCAGTTCATTGTCCGGTAAAGTGCTGCTCCCGGAATCAGCGGAATTGTCGCAGAAACCAGAAATACAGTTACCGGCGTTTTATGAATTCTTGCCATACATTCTGCATACAAGGTAATAGCTACTGTTGACCAGAAACCGCACACATACGGACTTGGCGTTATGAACTCTACTGCCAGATATACAGCCCAGGACAGGCATCCACCCAATGCCGCAAACCAGAGTTTTTTTCCATGGATATTAAATAATGCCGCAAAACCGAGGGATCCTGTGAAGGATACGACCAGCTGTATGATTTCCCGCATATTTTCCTCCTGAATAAAATCATAACTACTCTCAAATACTCCCATCATCTGCTGCATTTCGCTACTCCGCAATTGATGCAGTATCTAAACTCCTCATTCACTGCTTATTGCTTTTCGCAACCTTCAAGAGAACTTCCCTGATTCGGTTAAAACAACAGATTCGCCACCGTAAAACCAAGGCCCACGACCAATGCCAGCAAAAGTGCCTCCATACATCGGATCAAACCTGTAATGGTATCTCCTGAAAACATATCGCGCAATGAATTGGTAAATGCAATTCCCGGTATCAGAAGCATGATATTTCCGATACTGATCAGATCCGCATGATGTCCAAGCCCGATTAGAACTGTAAGATTGGAAAGTACTCCGCCGGCTCCGCAGCAAAGAAGCACTGTCAGTAGCGAGTTTAATGCACCTTTTTTTACAAAAGCCTCAAACAGCTTCAGGGCGATACCAATCAGCGCAGAAGCAATCATATCGTTGACATCTCCTCCGAAAAACACGGAAAAAGAACCTGAAATTACAGCATAGATCAAAATCTGCGTTTTAAAAGAATATCCTTGTTTATCCCGGATCTTTTCCAGCCCCTTCTGGATCTCCTCCGGCTTCGGCCGATACTCACAGATGTATCTGGAAAGCTGGTTCAGGTCATCCAGCCGTCCCAGATCATTGGACATTCCCGGCACACGCCGCGTCTGGGTGCAAATACCGAAATCCTCTCCATAAATAGTCGTCACAATACTGGATGTGATAGAAAAAACATCTGCCCGGGTGGCTCCATATGCCAGGCAGATCCGCCGTATGGTATCTTCCACACGTCCAACCTCTGCTCCGCAGCAAAGAAGCTGTTCACCAATTGTCATCGCATAATATAAATACTGTTCCGCTTCCTCCCGCGTCATCCGGCATCCCTCACTTTCCTGCTTTATTTCATTTTTATCTATTTTAGGACACGTAAATATTAAAATCAACAAGGATTTTTTGTCTTAATATTCATTTCTTCTATATTTTCTCAAAGTAATAAGCAGATATTTTCGCTCAAAATAAAACACCACCCGGACAAAAAAGATATCTATCCCTTCTGTCCGGATGGTGTTTGTGTTTGAAAATCCAATGCTCTGCTCAGTTTTTATTTATTTGAAATCTAATAGATCTTATGCAAGTTTTCCGCCAAGTTCACGGCAAGCTGCAAGTCCTTCATCATCAGGTGTGTTGTTTACAATGAGCCCCTCATCATCAACAAGCTCTGCGCCTGCGTCTTTTGCTCTGCCGCACCATGTTCTCATCCACTCTCCGTCGCCCCAGTCATAGGAACCGAAAAGCGCAACTTTCTTACCAGAAAGTTTGCCTTCCAGATCAGAGAAGAATGGCTCGAACTCACCCTCCTCAAGCTCCTCATCCCCCATAGCCGGACAACCAAGTGCCAAAACATCATAAGAGAGAGCTTTATCTACATCTGCATCTGCAACTTCCATGATCTCAACATCCGCACCAGCTGCTTTTGCACCTTCCTCAACAGCCTGTGCCATTGCCTCTGTGTTGCCTGTAGAAGACCAGTAAATAATTCCTACCTTGCTCATCTTAAAAACCTCCTGTTTTTAAACTTTATATTATACGCACATCTGAGATGTACAGAGATGCTTCATACCAACAACCTGCAAAATCGAATACCCCGCACGGATCTGCGCCGCAGTAAACTCCCGGCACTTATCATAGCTGTCAAAAATCCTGCGAGCCTGCTCCACATCATCATAAACCTTCCAGTAACCACACATCTTGCAGCCACTGCCTCCGAACTTCCGGAAGCCCTTCACGTCTTCAATGGGATAACCCAGGAAAAGTCCGATCTCATGAGGAAACTCCGTCTTATGAAAAAATCTCTCCTTCAAACGGGCGATCATCTCATCCAAAGAACTATCTATATTATACCCATCCTGAAGCAAAAGTTTCCTGACTTCATCCTGCTTAAGATATTCCTGCAGCATATCCGGCCGGTACACCAGAAGAAGATAATGCTTCCTGCATCCACAGATGATCTCCATACGGATGCCTTCCCGTTCAAGACTCTCCTCATAATCCGAAATGATCTCCGGCAGCTCCGGCATTTTTTCCTTGGAAAAGGAAACAAGATTCGCCGGTTTCATTCCCATTAATACAGGGGAACAATGATAACCCATGACAGATTCAAATTTTTCACAAGTCATTTGCATTCTCCTTTACGTTTTAGTTAGATTCTTCTAACTATTGTAAATATACCGCCAAAGTTAGTCTTTGTCAACTTATTTTTAAAAAATTTTCCTTGCGGACTTTTACTGATAAAATCCTATCATTAAGGGCACAATATTCCTTATAACAAACACTCTGTCAGACATCCGACTGCCAGTTCTCACCATTTAACCGAATCAAGTAAGTCCTCTGCAGGGTTGCAAATATCCCCTACACCCGCAGCGTAAAAATACTCATTTACATCCAGCTCATAAAATGAAAATATTTCAGGATAATCATATCCAAACCTCTTGACAAACTTCCCTCTGCCATGTATTATAATATCAGTAATAATTACTATTACTGAAAGGGGGAAACATTATGGCAGCACTTAAATACAGCCGTCAGCGAGAATCCATCAAGGAATTTCTGAGATCCAGAACAGATCATCCAACGGCAGATACAGTATACGAGAATCTTCGACAGATCTACCCGAATATCAGTCTCGGAACTGTCTACCGTAATCTTTCTCTTCTCAGTGACATCGGTGAGATCCGGAAGCTGACCAATTTCGGAAGCGCGGATCGCTACGATGGAAGGGTCGCACCACACTCACATTTCATGTGTACCAGATGCAACCGGGTGATCGATATGCAGTCAGACAGCCTTAACGGAATTCTTGAACAGGCAGCTGCAGAATTTATCCACGGAAAAGTCTTTGACGTAGATGCAAGCTTCTATGGGATCTGCAAGGAATGCCTGAAAAAAGAAGAAAAACAAGCTTGACAAAACAAAGATCACATGGTATCATAAAATAGTAATAATTACTATTATTAATTTAGAAGAAACAAAAACAAACAATATATTTCAAAAAAGAAAAGGAGATCATTACTATGGCTAAATGGGTATGTACAGTATGTGGATATGTTTATGAAGGCGAGCAGGCACCGGAAGCCTGTCCAGTATGTAAAGCACCAGCTTCTAAATTCCAGAAACAGGAAGGCGAGCTCTCATGGGCAGCTGAGCACGTTGTAGGTGTAGCTAAAGGTGTCAGCGAGGACATCCTTGCAGACCTGAGAGCGAACTTCGAGGGCGAGTGCTCTGAGGTTGGTATGTATCTTGCAATGGCTAGAGTTGCTCACAGAGAAGGATATCCGGAAGTTGGTATGTACTATGAAAAAGCAGCTTACGAGGAAGCAGAGCATGCAGCTAAATTCGCAGAGCTCCTTGGTGAGGTTGTAACAGACAGCACAGAGAAGAACCTTCAGATGCGTGTAGAGGCTGAAAACGGCGCTACAGCAGGTAAATTCGACCTTGCAAAACGTGCGAAAGCAGCTGACCTTGACGCAATCCATGATACAGTACATGAGATGGCTAAAGACGAAGCAAGACACGGAAAAGCATTCGCTGGTCTGCTTAAAAGATACTTCGGTAAATAAGAAATCCGCATAAAATCGGAATTTTTACAAGAGGGAACCACGTAAAATGGTTCCCTCTTTTTTAATGTTTCTGATGGAGATGTGCAAATTAGTGTACAGATTTTTCAATCTTCCGCACACTATCTGCTCTTACCTGCTCCCGAAGCTCCGTCAGATAATCTGAGAATTTCACCTGTTCATTTCCGTAGGTCATCTGCAGGTTATATTCCAGTGGGATCCAGGTTTTGATGTCGGATTCATTGTGCTGGATCAGCGCTTCCAGTTTGTCCAAAGCTTTGTAGATTCTGGATTCCAGAGTCTGCTGTGCTTCCATTTCCTGATACAGTTCTGCCATCTCTTTATCAAATGGTTCCGGCAGAGTTTTCACCCATTCACCCAGCACATCGGCTTCTTTTTCTGAATCTTTTACTGTTTTTTCAAAAGCTGGGATATCCCCGGTAAAAGCTTCTCCCATATCATGGATCAGACACATTTTCATGATCTTCAGAAGATCTGCCTCCGGAAACTCGTCGCTGACAAAATATGCCATCAGAGAAATTCTCCAGGAATGCTCCGCAACACTCTCCCGCCTGCCTCCGGATGTATAGCAATGACGCACTGCATCTTTTAATCGTTCTGCAACAGAAAGTACTTCAATCAGTTTTTCTGGTTTCATATTCGTTCTCTCTCCTCCGTCTTTTCATAATATTTTCACTGACACCAATTCTGTTCATTACTATACCATATCTCCGGTCATGGAAAACAGATGAAAAACAGAAGATTCCATTCTGAAAAAATTTGTCTCAACTAATTTATAAAAAAAATATAAACTTTATTGCATTTTTCTCCATAATCGTCATAATGAAATTATAAACAAAAGAAAGAAGGTGATTGCCGATGGATATCACGGTGTCGGATGAGGTCTCACAGGAATATCATGCGCTTGTGAAGAACATCCTCTGTAACAGAGAGTTCCTGAAGCTGAGCCTGTACACCCACCACCAGTGGACCACACGGCTCATGCACAGTATCAATGTTTCTTACCTCTCCTGGTTCATTGCCAGGAAGCTGGGATGTGACGAGAAAGCCGCCGCAAGGGCAGGACTTCTCCACGATTTCTGTCCCTATGACTTCAGGGCGGAGACACCGACCGGTGAGCATCAGGCGTTTTATCACCCGAAGGCTGCCGCAGACAACAGTGCCGCACACTTTGATGTCACAGACAGAGAGCTGGATGCGATACTCTCACATATGTTCCCTCTGGGACCTCTTCCACGCAATAAGGAAGCCTGGATCATCAGCTTTGCCGATAAAGCCTGCGCCATCGCGGAAGGCTGCCATATCGCCATTGCACTGGCCAGGCGGAACCGGATCGTCATCAATCCGGCATAATTTCCACACAAAAAACAGGGCCGTCTCCACTTCTGACGAGCCCTGTTTTTGTGTGAAAATTTATTTTATGGTAATACTTTGCAGATTACTTTCTATATCTTAGTTCTCTTTCACAATAACCTTATCCAGATGCCAGATATCATCTACATACTCCTGGATAGTTCTGTCGGATGTGAACTTACCGCTGCATGCTGTATTGAGAAGTGCCATCTTAGCCCAGCGTTTCTCATCCTTATATGCTTCCTCAACACGCTTCTGTGCCTCTGCATAGGAACGGAAGTCGCCAAGGATGAAGTACTGGTCAGGTCTCGGCATGTTGCGTTTGTCGAGAAGTGAATTGTAGATGTCACGGAACATCTCTGTATCGCTGGAGAAGGTTCCGTTAATCAGCTGCATCAGTACCTGACGGATCTCCGGATCTGTGTTGTAGATGAAGTCCGGATCGTAACCGCCGTTGTTCTCATAGTTGATGATCTGGTCGGAGCTCATACCGAAGATAAATGCATTCTCCTCGCCAACCTCCTGTACGATCTCAACGTTAGCACCATCCATGGTTCCAAGTGTCGGAGCACCGTTCAGCATGAATTTCATGTTACCTGTACCGGAAGCCTCTTTACTTGCTGTGGAGATCTGCTCGGAAACATCTGCTGCCGCAAAAATGATCTCAGCGTTGGATACACGGTAGTTCTCGATGAATACAACCTTCAGCTTGCCGTTGATGGAAGCATCATTGTTTACAACATCTGCCACACAGTTGATCAGCTTGATGATCTTCTTTGCACGTGCGTAAGCTGCGGAAGCTTTTGCACCAAAGATAAATGTTCTTGGATAGAAATCCATCTCCGGATGTGCCTTGATCTGGTTGTACAGATAGATCACATGCAGGATGTTAAGAAGCTGACGTTTGTACTCATGAAGTCTCTTAACCTGGATATCGAAGATAGAGTGCGGGTCAACCTCAACACCATTGTGCTCCAGGATATATTTTGCAAGACGCTCTTTGTTCTTGAACTTGATGGTCATGAACTCCTGAAGAGCCTTCTCATCGTCTGCGTAAACCTTAAGCTTGGAAAGTTGGGAAAGATCTGTGATCCAGTCCGGTCCGATCTTGTCTGTTACCCAATCAGCCAGAAGCGGGTTTCCATGAGCAAGGAAACGTCTCTGTGTGATACCGTTTGTTTTGTTGTTGAACTTCTCAGGCATCATCTCATAGAAATCCTTCAGCTCCTGATTCTTGAGGATCTCGGTATGAAGGCGTGCAACACCGTTTACAGAGTAGCCTGCAACGATCGCAAGGTGAGCCATCTTAACCTGTCCGTCATAGATGATCGCCATCTTCTTGATCTTCTCGAAGTTTCCAGGATATTTCTGCTGGATCTCAAGAATGAAACGACGGTTGATCTCCTCGATGATCTGGTATACACGCGGAAGCAGTCTGGAGAACAGCTCGATCGGCCATTTCTCAAGTGCCTCGGACATGATGGTGTGGTTGGTGTAAGCACAGCATTTTGTTGTGATATCCCATGCCTGATCCCAGCCAAGACCTTCCTCATCGATAAGAATACGCATCAACTCTGCAACTGCAACTGTCGGATGGGTATCATTCATCTGGAATACAACCTTCTCATGAAGCTTTGTGATGTCATCGTGTGTTTTCTTATATTTGGCAATCGCTGCCTGAAGGCTGGCAGATACGAAGAAGTACTGCTGTTTCAGACGAAGCTCTTTACCTGCCATATGGTTATCATTCGGATAAAGTACCTCAACGATAGTACGTGCAAGGTTCTCCTGCTCTACTGCATTGTGATAATCACCCTTGTCAAAAGAGTCAAGGTTGAAGTCTACGATCGGCTCTGCATCCCAGATACGAAGTGTGTTTACAACATCATTGTTATAACCTGTGATCGGCATATCGTAAGGAACAGCCTTAACTGCCTGATATCCTTCATGGATGAATTTATTCTCGTTCTTCACCGGATCCCACTCAACGCGTACATATCCGCCGAAATGAACCTCTTTTGCATACTCCGGACGACGGAGCTCGAAAGGATAGCCGTTCTTCAGCCAGTTATCCGGTGCCTCTACCTGATAACCGTCACGGATCTCCTGCTTGAACATACCATAACGGTAACGGATTCCGCATCCGTATGCACAGTAGTTCAGAGTTGCAAGAGAATCCAGGAAGCATGCTGCCAGTCTTCCAAGTCCACCGTTTCCAAGAGCCGGATCCGGCTCCTGGTCTTCAATGCAGTTAATGTCAAGTCCAAGCTCCTCAAGAGCCTCCTTAACCTCGCCGTATGCACCAAGGTTGATCAGGTTGTTTCCAAGGGCACGGCCCATAAGGAACTCCATGGACATATAATATACGATCTTCGGGTCCTGTTTTTCATACGCCTTCTGGCTCTTGAGCCAGTTGTCAATGATCACGTCCTTCACAGTGTAGCTTACAGCCTGAAAGATCTGCTCCTGTGTAGCCTCTTCCAGTGTTTTTCGATAAAGGAATTTTACGTTTTCTTTTACACTTTTTTTGAATTCCTCTTTCTCAAACTGCTTGTCAATCATTAGTTTTCCTCCTGTACTTTGGATACTCCCAGTGTTACAGCCTCTTTGTTGATGTTCCACTCCTTGGTGTAACCCTCTGCTTCTCCCAGAATAATGTTTTCTGCCAGTACTTCACGTTTGATCTCATCCTGGTTTGCTTTCATGATATCCATGATCTTATCGTTATCTTTTGCATAGACAATGATCTTGTCCATGACTTCGAAACCAGCCTCTTTACGCATAGTCTGAATCTTGCTGATGATCTCGCGGACAAAGCCCTCCTGGATCAGTTCAGGTGTAAGGTTTGTATCAAGGACAACGGATGTCTCACCGTCTGTCTCTGTCACATAGCCCTCGCTCTGGGCTGTTTCGATCAATAAGTCTTCCTCTGCAAGCTCGACTCTGTTTCCGGCAATATCAAGAACGAGAACACCATTATCTCTCAGCTCTTTCATTGCTGCGGTTCCGTCGATCTCGGAGAGTGCAGTACGGATGCCGTTCAGAAGCTTGCCGTATTTCGGTCCTACTGTACGAAGCTGCGGCTTGAAGCTGTAAGAAATGAAGGACTCTACATCATCTGCGAATTTCACTTCTTTTACGTTAAGCTCATCTGCGATGATATCTGTGTAGAATTTATCCATAGCTTTCTCAGCTTTTACATACATGGTTCCGATCGGCTGACGGTTCTTGATGTTTGCGGTATTTCTGCATGCACGTCCGAGAACAACGATCTCAAGAAGCTCTTCCATGTTTGCCTCAAGATCCTTGTCGATCCATGCTTCGTTTACCTCCGGGTAATCGCAGAGATGGATACTCTCCGGAGCGTCTGCATCAATGCTTCTTACAAGGTTCTGGTAGATATCCTCAGTCATGAACGGGATCATCGGAGCTGCAGCCTTGGCAACTGTTACCAGCGCTGTGTAAAGTGTCATGTAAGCATTGATCTTATCCTGCTCCATGCCCTTTGCCCAGAAACGCTCACGGCTTCTTCTTACATACCAGTTACTCATATCGTCAACAAATTCCTGAAGTGCTCTTGCAGCCTCCGGAATCTTGTAGGAATCAAGATCCGCATCGACAGTCTTCACCATGGTATTCAGCTTGCTGAGCAGCCATTTATCCATAACCGGAAGCTTATCGTAATTTAAAGTATATTTAGTTGCATCAAAATTGTCAATGTTCGCATACAGTACGAAGAATGCGTAGGTGTTCCACAGAGTGCTCATGAACTTTCTCTGTCCCTCTACAACTGCCTTGCCGTGGAAACGGTTCGGAAGCCATGGAGCACTGTTGATGTAGAAATACCAGCGGATCGCATCTGCGCCGTATTTGTTCAGTGCGTCAAACGGATCTACGGCATTTCCCTTGGACTTACTCATCTTCTGTCCGTTCTCATCCTGTACATGTCCCAGAACGATTACATTCTTATACGGAGCCTTGTTGAAAAGCAGTGTGGACTCAGCAAGAAGGGAGTAGAACCATCCTCTTGTCTGGTCAACAGCCTCGGAGATGAAGTCTGCCGGGAACTGCTGCTCGAACAGGTCTTTATTCTCAAATGGATAATGATGCTGTGCAAAAGGCATTGCTCCGGAATCGAACCAGCAGTCGATTACCTCCGGTACACGGTGCATGGTCTTGCCGCAATCCGGACACTTCATGGTGATATCATCAATGTATGGACGGTGAAGCTCGATGGTCTTCGCACGCTCGTCACCACTCTTCTCATAGAGATCCTGGCGGCTTCCCACGGATTCCATATGTCCGCACTCACACTGCCAGATATTCAGTGGTGTTCCCCAGTAACGGTTTCTGGAAATACCCCAGTCCTGAACGTTCTCAAGCCAGTCACCGAAACGTCCCTTACCGATGCTCTCCGGAATCCAGTTGATAGTATTGTTGTTACGGATCAGATCATCCTTTACTGCAGTCATCTTGATGAACCAGGACTCACGTGCATAGTAGATAAGCGGTGTGTCACATCTCCAGCAGTGCGGATAATCATGCTCGAATTTCGGTGCGTCAAAAAGCTTGCCCTCTTTGTCAAGGTCTGTGAGAACCATCGGGTCCGCTTTCTTTACGAATACACCTGCGTATGGTGTCTCTTTGGTCATGTTACCCTGTCCGTCTACGAACTGTACGAACGGAAGGTCATACTCACGTCCGACACGGCTGTCATCCTCACCAAATGCAGGTGCGATATGAACGATACCGGTACCATCACTCATGGTAACGTAGTTGTCACAGGTTACGAAGTGAGCTTTTTTGTGCTGTTTTGCTGCAGCCTCTCCTGTACATGCAAAAAGCGGCTCATATTCTCTGCGCTCAAGGTCTGTTCCTTTATATTTCTCAAGGATCTCATATGCAGGCTCATCATCCTTTGCAAGCTTGCCGAGAACCTTGTCCAGAAGTGCCTCTGCCATGTAGTAGGTATAGCCGTCTGCTGCTTTTACCTTACAGTAGATCTCATCCGGGTTTACACAAAGTGCAACGTTGGATGGAAGTGTCCATGGTGTTGTTGTCCATGCCAGGAAGTATGCGTCCTCACCAACAACCTTGAAACGCACGATCGCAGAGCGCTCTTTAACAGTCTTGTAGCCCTGAGAAACCTCCTGTGCGGAAAGCGGAGTTCCACAGCGTGGGCAGTAAGGAACGATCTTAAAGCCTTTATAAAGGAGACCTTTTTCCCAGATCTCTTTCAGCGCCCACCACTCGGACTCGATGAAATTGTTGTCGTATGTTACATACGGATGCTCCATGTCAGCCCAGAAACCAACGGTAGATGAGAAATCCTCCCACATTCCCTTGTATTTCCATACGCTCTCCTTACACTGCTGAATGAACGGCTCCATTCCGTACTCCTCGATCTGCTCCTTGCCGTCAAGGCCAAGCTTCTTCTCAACCTCAAGCTCAACCGGAAGTCCGTGAGTATCCCATCCTGCTTTTCTCGGAACCATGTACCCCTTCATTGTACGGTATCTCGGGATCATATCCTTGATAACTCGTGTCAGAACGTGTCCGATATGTGGTTTACCATTTGCGGTAGGCGGTCCGTCATAGAATGTGTATGTCTCGCCCTCTTTACGGCTATCCATACTCTTTTCGAAAATCTTGTTGTCTTTCCAGAATTTCTCGACTTCTTTTTCACGGTCAACAAAATTCAGATTCGTGTCAACTTTACGATACACAATATTTACCTCCTGTGTCTGATTACTGGCTGCTGCCTCATCTGTAAGGCCACAGCGGATTGTTTCTTCACAGATACCTGTTCGTGCCAATGCTTCGGGCACTTATAAAAAAAGACCCCATCCTGTAAAAGGACGAAGTCTGATTCGCTGTACCACCTGTTACATTATACGGGCCTGTGTCCGGATCCCTGCGTCTTCTGCTGTGTTCTTATGCTCTGTGTTATGGCGCGGGCTGTTGTTCCATGTCTGTTCATGGCGGACAATTCTTTGTATCTGCCGATATATGTTCCCTGTAACGGAGGAAATCCGTCAGTTCTTACTTAATGATCATCTGTATATCAGATATTCTTCCGGCTGCTGCCGGACAACTTCGGAACTGAAGCTCAGGAGTGATATTCCGCCATATTTACTCGTCCCGGGCTCCCACCATCCCCGGTTCGCTGCAAGCTTTCCATATGGCCTACTGTCTCCATCACAGCTTTTTCTATATACGCTGTCTATTATAGGTTGGGGAAAATCCATATGTCAAGTGTTTTCATGGATTTTTCTTATTATATGTATGTTCACTTCTTCTTAATGGAATTTTCACAGACTGCAAGTAGTTTTTCCGGGAGGAAAGTGGTATACTACTACAGAATCTTGAGGGCAAAAATACAACGTTTCATTAATACAATGCTATAATTAATGAAATACTGCACCTCATCACAAAACGGGCAAGATTTTTTCGGTTACTGATTCTCAAATGAATAATAACCTTCTCGCCCGGATTTATCACTGAAAGGTATCTTGTTATGAAAAATATGAAAAAACGATCCTTGCGCCGGATCTTTGCAGGCATTCTCGGCATAGGGATCCTGCTCACAGGCGCAGCTCCCTGCGCGGCGGCTGCCTATGGATACGATGAATATGGTGATCCTATCGTCACTGCCACACCGGTTCCTGATGGTCAGGCCGCAGCAGTCACGCCTGCTCACTCCAGCTATTATTCACAGGCTGCCGACACCGATTCCATTGACGGATGGCCCAAAGGTCCCGGCATCGAAGCACAGGCTGCAGTCCTTATGGACGTAAATACAGAAGCCGTTCTTTATTCCAAAAATGCGGACACACAGCTCTACCCTGCCAGCATCACAAAGATCCTGACTACACTGCTTGCCTGTGAAAATCTGAATACTAAGACAAACATTACCGTATCTGAAAAAGCTTCCACCAGTGTAACTGCCGGAGATTCCAGTATTTATGCTGCTCCCGGTGAAAAATTCACTAGGGATCAGGCCCTGATGGCTGTCATGCTCCAGTCCGCTAATGAAATGTCTGTCGCCGTTGCGGAAGAAGTTTCCGGCTCTGTAAAGAAATTCGCAGAACTCATGAACTGGCGCGCCAAGCTTTTTGGCTGCAAGAACACACACTTTAACAATCCCAACGGTCTTCCGGATGAAAATCATTACACCACAGCCTCCGACATGGCAAAGATCGCCAAATCCGCCTGGCTGAATCCTCTTTTCCGGCGATACTGCACCAAACGTTATTACGAGATCCCGCCTACCAATAAATTTGCGGAAGCCCGCCAGCTGCTCAATCATCACAAGATGATGAAAAACGGCGAATATTATTATGAAGGCGTCCGTGGCGGAAAAACAGGCTACACGGATGCATCCGGCAACACACTTGTCACCTACTGCAAACGAGGAAATATAACGCTGGTAGCCGTGATCTTGAATTCTACTTCCGCGGCAAATGCTTACAGCGATACCACTTCTCTTTTTAATTATGGTTTTGAAAATTTTGAAAAGGTGGATATGAAGGTGTCCATGGAGCCAGTCCCGTTTAAGGTACTCCCTTGTGACAAATATATCCTTAAGAATAACGGAAACACCTATCCGTTTTATTATCAGACAAAGGTTTATGTGACTCTTCCAAAAGGTATCAAAAAATCACAGCTTAACAAACGCCAGGCCGTTCTTCAGAATGCTGTCGGCCCACTGCGTCTGAAAAGCAAATATTATTATAAGAAACAAATGGTCGGATGGGGAATGCAATACGAACGAAACATCGTATCAGATCTTCTCCTGGCTTCGTAACATTTTCCTGCGGCGGAGAGATTCGTGCTTTTCACGGATCTCATCCGCCGCTTCTGTATCTTCTGCTCTCAGGGTCTTCACCCCGAAATATTTTCCCTCATCGGTTTTTCGGATCCGGATCTTTCCGGCAACAGGTCCATGCTCATGGCAAAGGGCAAGGCTGTAATATACCTTGGAATTGTTGGTACTGAACCAGCGGATCTTCCTCTTGGCAGGGCATCTGCAGATAGGACACATGGTACTTACCATAGTACGGTCCTTCATCAGACGCTCCTTTGATACAAATTCCCTGGACACAAACTTGTCATGGTCTGTATAGGAAATATAGATCTCGCTGTCTCTGGATTTTGGATTCTGATATACATCCAGAGACGGATGGCGGATCATGCAGGCTTCATCGATCTCCAGGAGTATCCTGGCAGTATAGCTGGCGTCTGCCAGTGCCCGGTGAAAATCCCGGTTTTTGGGAAGCTCCAGATAGTCTGTGGCATATTCCAGAGATCGCCTGGATACTCCGTCCTCGAATTTTATGCTGAAAAGCTTCTGCACATCATAGTAATGCACTGGCCCTGGCATCAGCTTCAGAAGATTATAGTATTTCATATTGCGCTGAAGTTCCATCACATCCTGGTCTCCCCAGGTAAAAAAGCGATACTCCTCCCCGCACCATTCCAGAAATCTGCGGATTGCCCTTGGAAAAGGGATGCCTTTTTCCAGTTCATGATAATCCACGTGGATCACTTCATGGATACTGTCGTGGATCCAGTGGTACACTTTGGGCTTGATCAGGCACTGAAAGGTATCAACGCTCTCTCTTTTTTCATTTAATTTTACTGCCCCGATCTCTATGATCTCAAACGGGAGCCGACTATCCGGATGTCTTCTTCCATCCGGATTCTGGTTCCATTCCAGGTCAAATACAATATAGTTCATGGGTTTTCTGTCCTCTTATCTGACTGCTCAGCTGCTTCATAAATGCAGCTGTTTCCGGATCGTTGTCCGGCTATTTCATATTTTTGCATTCGGACACAGAATAAATCACTTCAAACAGCTCCTGCTGGAAGCTTTCTGTATCTGCATCTGTCAGAATCATATCTTTCATTTCGTCTTCTTCGTGTAGCCACCAGCGGAAATCGCATAATGTGGCACCCCGTCCGGCACCGTCTGAACAATCCACATCCAGGAATACTTTTTCTGTTTTAAAGAACTCCGGATGGATGAGATACATAAACGGTACAGCAGCATGGATACTTGCCACGCAGCGATATTTGGAAAAATTTTCAAGTACGTAGCCAGCCATATCTCCACAGGCTCTGGCTGCCGGATCACCGGACTGGCACAGCTTCATGATCTGGTTTCTGGTGAGATTACATTTCAGGGTAGCATCCAGTCCACACATGATCAGTGGAATTCCGGAATCGAATACGATCTTTGCCGCCTCCGGATCTGCGTAGATGTTGAATTCCGCTGCCGGTGTGATGTTTCCGCCTTTTGCTGCACCGCCTGTAAATACGATTTTTCTGATCTTATTCTTTATTTCAGGAAAAACCTTTAACAGAAGTGCAAGATTAGTCATTGGTGCAGTTTCGATCATTACTACCTGCTCGCCCTCAGGAATGGCATTCAGAATGTCACGGATAAAAAGCACTGCATTATCAGAAGCAGCCTCTGATTTTGCTTCCGGCAGTACGCAATGGCCAAGCCCTGTCTCTCCGTGGAATTCTTCCGCATAAATTGCCGCTTTCACAAGAGGACGGTCCTGGCCTCCTGCCACCGGAACCTTCAGTCCGTAAAAATCCACCAGCTCCAGTGCATTTTTGGTCACTCTTTCTATCCTGGTACTTCCTGCAGATGTCGTCACTGCAAGCAGCTCCAGTTCATCCTGATGTGCTGCCGCATATGCCAGTGCGATCCCGTCATCGATTCCGGGATCACAGTCCATGATAACCTTGATCTTATCTCCCATATATTCACCTCTGTAAAAACTCTTTCCCCAATTTTATAGTATTGCCGAATTTCCGCTGTTTACCTGTTCCAAGTATAACAGAGTGAGGAAAGAGTGTAAAGTTAATCAGAATTCGTTACTGTTCACTCCGTTCTCAGCAACACGCTTCGCGGAATATTACCAGTAAACAATAATCAAAATTCACCTCTGTACTTCAGGCTGAAACGTAAAGAACCCCTCTGCCAGGCATTGGCAGAGGGGTTGAAAAAAGGGGGTTATATTCATTTATATAAACAAATGCGATGTGCAATTTGGAGCTTTAATATTTGCAATATCCGTTTGGGTTGTTCCGGATATTGTTATTATGCTATATCCCATCACCCGGAGCTTGCAATCCAGTACCGGGGCTTCACAATAAATGCTGATCAATCAATAGAAACAAATTTCTTCTCTTCTGCTTCTTTCTTGGTCTCTTCCTTCGGGAAGGTTACATGAAGGATTCCGTTCTCATATTTCGCATGGATATCTTCATGCTTAATGCTCGAGCCTACATAAAAGCTTCTGTTGCAGGTTCCTGTATAACGTTCTCTGCGAACATATTTACCTTTATCATCCTTCTCGTCTTTCTTCTCTTCTCTGGTTGCCTGAATGTTCAGATAACCATTCTTCAGCTGGATCTTCACATCCTCTTTCTTAAATCCCGGAAGATCGATCTCCAGTTCATAATTGCCATCTACATCACGGATATCTGTCTTCATCATATCCTTCACCTGAGGATAAGCATTGGCAGCTGCCTGACGGCCTGTCGGATATCCCATAAAATCATCAAATAAATCTTCTCCGAAAATACTTGGCATTAACATAACTCATTCCTCCTGATCTATATTCGCTGCGTGCTGCGCAGGCGTTTTTAATTTACTGTTTCTGAAAACATCTGCAAATTCTGTAAGAACTTTCTCCGGAAGATTTCTTTTCTCTCTTCCTTTGTTCTGTATGTACTATAACACGCATTATTAGCACTGTCAAGAGGCGAGTGCTAATTTCACACTTTCTTCACATTTCACGTAATTTTACGATCCATTTTTCCGATACATATGTCTGAAGCGCCGAAGATAGAAGGACTCCCAGGATCAGAAATGGAACTGCCTGTAAAAGCACTCCCATAAATACATAAATATAATAACTGCTTTCATAAAAGAGAGCCCACGTCTGCTGAATACAGGAAAGAACATCTGTATCGGGACCATGGATTCCGTATTCAGTGCAGTGGAGATATGCTTCATGAGATCTGTCGAATAATACATTTAATCGATACCGGGACGGTAATAAGGCAGGCTACCGCACCAGATAGCATGACTGCAACATCCTGGAATAGGAACTGGGAATTAAGAATGATCTCCAGGCTATATTGCTGTGTCTGAATGTATGAAAATAATAAAATAGTTCCTCCAAGATAAGCAAACAGCAACGTATTTACCGTTGTACCGATAATTTCTTTCCCAACCTGATAGCCGGAAGCTGTAAGCTCTTTCGCTGTCAGACTGTTTTTATGAGTCCAGACTTCATATACAGAAGATGTTACAGATAATGCTGTATCGATAACAGCCCCAAGAGTACTGAAAACAGTTACAAATATTCCTACATGAAGCATGTTAATATGAAGGTCCGTACTGTAATAATACATAAAATCATCTTCTGAAATCTGGATCTCATTTAACCCGTAACTTCCTGATCTCCATGTAATAATATAAATCGGAATAAACAAAAGTAACATTACCAGCAGTGTAGCCAGAAAAGCCGCCCGCGTCTTTGGATTATTTCCGTTCTGATAAAACAGAGAAATATAACAGACACCTGCACCTGCCACCAATATCAGGAGCAGTACAGGAAAACCGGCAGACATCAGCATAATTGAAAAAAACAAAATTACAATATTCCCCGCCAGTGTCATAATTGACATGGCTCCACGCTCTCCGCCAATCAAGATCACCAGAAAAATTAAAATCAATGCAAGAAAAATGATCATTCTCTGACACCCCTTTTCCGTGATGGTATTTTCATAATCACTGAAGCAATAAAAACAGATACCGGTATTGCCAGTACAATTCCAATACTTTCTATCAGAAAACGACAGATATCATATGGAATGTGGTATCTCACGATCGTTACAAAGCTTATATCATTATTCATCTTAAGTATGAACATGGGAATCATGCCGCTTGCCAAAACAAACAGCAGTACATTTATCATGGTTCCCATAATATCATATCCGATTTCACGACCGGAATGTATCAGTCTTCTCAGAGAAACCGATGGATTTTTCCGCACGATCTCTCCTACTGCTGCGCTGATCGTCACCGTCACATCCATAATTGCACCAAGTCCTGTCAGCATAATATCTGCCCAGAATATATCTGCTGAATTGCCTGTACTTCCAAGGTATTCCAGATTGGAATAATCCAGATCTCCGTACATATAAATAGAAAATTCAAACAATGCCATGATCAGAAACAGAACACACAGTGTTGAAAGAACTGAGGAAAATGTTTTTCTATGAATTCCATTTAAGCAGATCAATGTAGTCAGTGAAAAAAGAACTGCGATGACATTACAGATATTTAAAATATTTTTCCCTTCTGTAAAAGCCTGAAATCCATACGCAAATATGACTGTATTCAGTATCAGTGATATGATCGTGTAAAATCCCTGCTTTCCTGTAATGCAGATCAGCAGAAAAAATAATCCTCCTGCCAGTAATGCCAGATACCCATCCCTTTTTACAGAACGTATCGTTTTTCCGGGGCTTTCCTTTGAACCGCTTAAAAGAACGGTGTCTCCTTTATGATATTTCTTGGTCTGAACCTGAGAAGATGTATATTCATTAGAGACCGTTATTTTTTCCCCTTTATGCGAACCGTTTAATATCCGTGCCGTAATATTCTGAGTATAGTAATATTCTTTTGAGCCCCTGGTTCCTTCTCTGCTCAGAGTCTGTTTTTCTGTTACGGAACATATTTTTGCCAGCGGTGTATGATAAAATCGGGAATTACAGCAGGTAAACAGAACAAAAATAATATATATGCCGGCTAAAAGATATTTTTTGTGAAATATGCAGGATTTCATTAACTTCATTCCCCCTGTAGAAATATTGCAATTGTAAACGCACTGACCGGTTGCTTTTTATCGAAGTAACATTCTACGCTTTTTGAAAGTATTGGTCAATATAAGGTATACAAAAAACAGCAGCAGAACCGTTTTCACAGTTCTGCTGCCCCCATAATTATTTTAACAAATACCTAACTCCAAAAAAGCCATTATTTACAAAGCGCAGAAAATGCATCTGCAACAAACTGAACCTTGGTTCCGATAATAACCTGTACAGAAGTTTTTCCAGGTTTGATCACGCCTGCAACACCTGCAGATTTGATCACCTTATCATTTACAGCTGTAATATCCTTAACCTCAAGTCTCAGTCTTGTGATGCAGTTATCGATGCTTGTGATGTTCTCTTTTCCGCCACAGCCTTCCAGGATCTTCGCGGCAATAGCAGTATAGTCATCATTTGCAAGCTCGATATTCTTCTCTGCCTCAAGATCGTCATCGTCTTCTCTTCCCGGAGTCTTCAGATCAAATTTCTTGATGGCAAAAAGGAATACAACATAGAATACGATAAATGCTGCAATTCCAAGAGGAAGGATGAGCCATGTCTTCTGTGCTGCCGGAAGTGAGGATGAGAAAAGTAAATCCATCGCACCGGCGGAGAAGCTGAAGCCTGCACGGAAGCCAAGAGCAACTGTGATCATGGTAAAGATACCGTAAAGTAATGCATAGATCACATAGAGGCCAGGAGCAAGGAACATAAATCCAAACTCGAACGGCTCAGTTACACCACAGATAAATGCACAGATCGCTGCAGATGCAACAAGACCGATGGCAACTTTTTTCTTTGCAGGTTTCGCACATTTAACCATTGCAAGTGCTGCACCAGGAATACCAAACATCATACATGGGAAGAATCCGGACATGTACATTCCAAGGCTCCAGGATACATCTGCAGAGGTTTCACCTGCCCAGAAGTGCTGAAGATCACCAAGTCCGATGGTGTCAAACCAGAATACATTGTTCAGTGCGTGATGTAATCCGGTAGGGATCAGCAGACGGTTCAGGAATGCATAGATACCTGCACCAACAACATCCATACCTGCAACTGCTTTTCCTAATGCTACAAGTGCACTGAAAAGTAATGGCCATACAAACAGTAATACAACAGATACAATAATGGAAACCACTCCTGCGATAATCGCTACGCAGCGCTTGCCGCTGAAGAATGACAGCCAGTCAGGAAGCTTGGTGCTCTTGAATTTGTTATAGCATGTAGATCCGATAATACCGGCAAGGATTCCGATAAAAGGATTCGCAATTTTGTCAAATGCAAGAGTTTTTGTTGCACTGTCAGCGATTGATGGCATGATGGTTGTAACAAATCCTGTAGAAAGAAGTGTTGTGAGCATCAGCCAGGATGCAAGTGCAGCGATTCCGCCGGTTCCGTCATTCTTTTCTGACATACCGACACCAACACCGATAGCAAAAAGGATTGCCATGTTGTCGATCAGAGCTCCGCCTGCCTTAACCAGAAACAGACCGATCAGATTGGCTGCGCCATGAATGTCTCCACCCTGCATGGTTGCCGGACATAACCAGTATCCGATACCCATGAGGATACCACAGATTGGCAGTACTGCCACCGGAAGCATTAACGCTTTTCCCAGTTTTTGAAGAAATTTCATATATTTCCCCTCCCTTAAAATAAATATATTTGACCGGATCACTCCGGTTATAACACCCCGAAAATTGCTACTATCTCCGGGCTGCTATAAGCCTGTCAGCTGCATGAAGATGATCATGAAAGCTTGAGGACGGCTTCATCCGCCGAAACATCCCCCTCCTTCTGGAGGCTTATCTTTCCGTAATCATCTGTGTTGCAGATCAGAACCGGGATAATCGTGTTTAAACCGGCTTTCTCAATTTTGTCCAGATCAGCCTCTATCAGAAGATCACCTTTTTTGACCTTGTCACCTGCTGCAACGTGGGCTTTAAAGGGTTCGCCCTTAAGTGTGACTGTATCCAGTCCGATATGTATCAGTATTTCCGCGCCCTGAGTGCTTGTCAGCGTAACTGCATGAAGAGTATCAAATACCATTGCCACCTCACCGTCTGCCGGAGCATATATCCTGCCGTCTGCCGGGATCACGGCAAAACCGTCACCCAGTACCTTATCCGCAAAGACAGGGTCCGGAACCTCCGCAAGGGGAACCACTCTACCCTTGCAGGGTGCATAGATTAAATTTCCTTTATCTTTTCCTTTAAAAAATTTCAGCATATTCTCTTCCTCCCGTTATTTCACCACTTCTTCCGGTATTGATATCCGCGATGTCGATTTGTAAATATGTCTATATATTTTTTATC
>NZ_JAMOYY010000029.1:0-34122 GCF_023669475.1 Blautia sp. MB18-30
AGGGAAAGAGTAAGGGAAAGTTCACTTGCTACAAACTTAGTATTTTCAAGGGTTTGTGAGGAATTTGATAATCAACTATAACAGTTATTAAATTTCCTAAAATAAGTGAAATATCAACTGGAATTTGACTTGCGGATTTTGATGATAATATAGTAAGAACAGAAGTATTTTATTTGCCAGAACGTCAATAACAAATATGGGAAAGAGATGGTACTACATGGGAATAATTAAATATTTTAGAAAAAAGTACTGGGAAGCAGCCATTTTCAGAGGTGGGCGACGTATACCATTTACCTGTGATAGATTAACAGCTGTTCCTGATAGCGCCTATGCATTGTTTACTGAAAAAGAATTAGAAAAAATTTACGAAGAAAGAGATATTTTTCATGAGCGGCTAATGCATATGATTGATTCTTTTTAATCATATGTACATCAGAGTTTTATATATTACTTATGATATTGTGCCGGCTTTGTCGCTTTGTATCAGCCGAATGAATACAAGAAAAGGAGCTGTCGGGAAATAGACAGCTCCTTCAAAGAAAATCTGCAGGATACCTTTCTTCTTTCCTTCTGTAAGTTCATTCCACCCACACTTTTCTCTGGATCTTTTCACCTGTTCACTTGTAAGCCCAGATTTCTTGCCATTCACCCTTTCAAGAACCTCTTCTACCGTCTGCTGATAAATTTCCTTCATCACTTCCGCCTCATCGTTTCTAAGTATTTACTACCTGAATTTCTTATGCAATGAAAGACCTCTTTGAAAAAAATATAAAAAAAAGACCTTCATTGCATAATAAAAAATGCAATAAAAGTCTCACCATTTCCTTATGATACCGGATGCTTCTACCGTACTAACAACATCACAAACGCAATTTGTTAAGCACAGGTTACTCCCCTTTATTGGATCAAATCATATACCCAAAGTAACATGATTGTCAAGATACTTTATCATTACTTTTTCATTTTATGTTATACTTTTTACATCGTTAACACTATTAAAATAAATTCTCCGGAGGTGAATCAAATGGATCATACGAATAATTCCTGTTGTTGTGGTGAAGCGGAACATTTTTCCGGATGTCTGATTTGTGGTGCTCCTATTACGTATCGTGCTGAAAGCTCTATTCAGACGTGTAGTATCTGCCATAAAGAGCAATTAACCAATGCGGTCTGTGAAAATAGTCACTTTATCTGTGATGCCTGTCACAGCTATGGCACATATGCTCCGGTAATCGCAGCGCTCAGAGACAGTACCGAAAAAGATGCTTTGCTTCTTCTGGAAAAAATTATGGATCTTCCATCTGTACATATGCATGGACCGGAGCATCATGCAATTGTTCCGTGCGTTCTTCTGACAGCGTTTCGCAATAATGGAGAACATATGAATTACGATGCTGCACTATCTGAAATCTGTAAAAGAGCGAAGCAGGTTCCGGGCGGTACCTGTGGTTACTGGGGTGTCTGTGGAGCTGCTGCCGGAGCCGGTATTTTCATGTCCGTTATGACTGGATCCAGTCCACTTCACAAAGATGCATGGCCGTTTCCTCAAAAACTTGTTTCCATTATTTTATCCAGACTGGCAGATGTTGGTGGACCTCGCTGCTGCAAACGTACCAGCAGAATTGCCATTGAAGAAGCCGTTCATTTTTACAGTCAGTTTTGTTCTGTAAACATTCCGTTGTCTTCTATAACGTGTAAATACTGCGAAGATAATCGCGAATGTATCCAGGAAGATTGTCCATACTATCCTGAATAACAGGCAAGGCAGTGATTCCATGATACCACGAAATCACTGCCTTGTAACTCGTTTGCCAGGATACAGCGCCCCATCTTCCCACTTTGCTTTTTTGCAGTTCCATGAACGAATATCCTTCTCTTCCAAAACACTCCTGATTCGTTCTTCTCCATTGTCCGATGTAAAAAGCGCTGTAATTTCCTTTTTTCCATCTACAATTTTCACACAATAATCTACCAGTTCCGGAATCTCAAACAGCAATTCATCCATCTCTCTGATACTTCCCAATGGATCCATCCGCTTTACAAAGTCCAGGCGTTTTATTTCACTTCCACAGAGGCATCTTCCTGGAATGATCCTTGACCAGTCACCGGTTCGATATCGAATCAACGGCTGTGCTTCCATTCCAATGGTTGTAATCACCAGTTCTCCCCATTTACCGTCCGGCAGCACATTTCCGTTCTCATCTATAATCTCTGTAATACAATGGTTTTCCCGCATATGCATGCCCTCATGCGCCGTGCAGCAAATGGCACCTCCAAGCCCCATCTCTCTGGAACCATAGTGCGGCCAAAGTCGTGTTTGCAGAATTTCTTCGATTGCTTTCATGACAGTTTTCGGACAGGCATCTCCGGATACCAGTGCTCTTTTTATACTGCCTTTTCCGCACATTCGAAGCATGGACAGCAATGCCGTCGGCATTCCCACATACGTATCCGGCTGCTCCTCTTCCAGAATCCTGTTCAGTTCGCCATAAGTTCTTCCTGTCCCGGTTGAAAGAGGTTTTGCTCCCAGACGTCTGATTGCCTCCGCGATCAGTTCTCCTAATCCAAAAGGACCTGAAAATGGCATAGCCACCATCGTTATACTTCCAGGATAAATAAATTCACCCAGACCTGCCATAAAAAGTTCTATGGTGTGTTCACAGTCTCCCTCTGTATAGAATACACGTTTACCGGCACCGGTAGTTCCGCTTGTCTGTTCTGATATCACTTTCTGTACTTCCCCCTGGGAGCAAAGCAGCATCCTGCCTCCATCTCGTGCCAGATCTGTTTCTGTCGTAAAAGGAAGGCTTCTCAAATCTATCAGGCTTTCCAGTCTTTCCGGCAAATCTCGGTAAAAACCCTCTCGTTCTTTCTCTCTCTTCAGTACAATATTTAATTTCTCCAGCTGTATTCTGTGTATTTCATCTCTTGTAATCTCTGTAATGCCTTCCTGCTTACAGATCATTGCATCTATATTCGATCGTTTCACTTTCTATATAAATATATTCCTTTCGAATTCGTCAGATTATATGCACAAAATGGCACCATTCCATAATCAGAATCCACCTCGCAGATATAACATCTTTTCAGACGTTCAAGATCCAGATTCCATGCATCCTGAAAAATCATCCCTGATACTGCAAAAGTTTCATTATGAACCCGGATCAGGAATTCATCCAGCGCATCTGTCTGTGTCATTTCATCATCACTAAATTTTTTTGTGCTATAGCTCCACTGATTTTCCACATACTGTCTGGAATCATCGCTGGTAGTACAACAACATCCTCTGCCTGATTTCTTTTCCAGGAGTTTCAGTTCCCTCTCACCTTTTTTCAGATAACTTGCATGAAAAGAACAATATGGATTCTCTGCTCCACCACCGGCGAAATCCTCGCTTTTCATAAGCCCGTCAGTCTGTTCCTCGATCAGCTTCAACATCTTTGGTATGGTAATCGGAGCTTGTGGACGCTGCTGAGAACATCTGCCAAAATAGCTGATCGGCTGGAAATGTACTCCTCTTACAAATGGCATATGATCCATCGCAAACTTCAGGATATCTCCAACTTGCATGTCATTTACTCCTGGAGCAATGACAGGTACCAGGGCAATTCCCAGTTCCGCTTCCGAACAGTTTAACACAGCCTTTTCTTTCAGTTCCATCATAGAGCGTCCACGCAATGTCCGATACACGTCATCTGTGACACCGTCAAACTGAAGAAATACCGTATTCAGTCCTGCTTTTTTTAGTTTTCTGGCGTATCCTGCTTCCTGCGCAAGACGGATTCCATTGGTATTCAATTGAAAAAATGTAAACCCTTTTTCTCTACCCATATGTATGATCTCCGGAAGATCCTCCCGCATGGTTGGTTCTCCACCTGAGAGCTGAATATTGAATGGTCCTCCATGATCCATCAGAAAATCATATTGCTTTTCTATTTCATCAATTGAAAGATCACCGTTTTCCAGACATTCTCCTGCCGAAGCAAAGCAGACCGGGCAGTGCATATTGCAGCGCTTTGTCACTTCCAGTATCATACAACAGCCTTTTCGTTCGTGCTCCTCACAGAGTCCACAATTATCCGGGCAGGATTTCTCTTTGATTTTGGGATTTACCGGAGTCTCCGCAGACAGGTTTTCTCTTCCCCAGGAAAGATACTCTGCTGCCGTTCCTTCCCAGATCAGTGTCTGAAACTTTCCGTGGATATCACATTCTTTCACCAGATAAATGCCATCTTCACCGATACATTTTTTAGCCGTAAGTACTTTCATACATATCGGGCATACACTTTTTGTTTTACCCAGCGTAATCATAGTTCCAATATTCCCCGTTCTGTCAGTATTTCTATCACTTTCGTATAAGTATCTGCAATCAGCGCAGGACATTGCTCCATAATCACTCCCCAATCCAAATTAGAAGTGATATCCTTACAATAAAAAGCACCAAATTCTTCTTCGGTCTTCTTATGGAACCACTGATATAATTCCTGCACAGCCGGTTTCATCTGTATATCTTCTTTCTCCTGCGGAGCCAGATTGCCAAGGAACAAACCTATCGCACAGGCTCCTCCTGTCAGGCAGCCACAGGTATCTCCACAGTAACCGATCCCACCGCCAAGACCTCCCAGAGCCTTTACAAGCTGTGGATTTTCCTCACCTATGGCTTCCAGTGTCATAATCATAACCATTTGTGAGCAATGATAACCCATACTGCTAAGTTCTATGATTCTTTCATAAAGATCCATGTGCTACTCCTTTCTGCCAACCAACATGGTATAGCGCAGCTTCTTTCCTTTATATTCTTTCTGCAGAAGCTTATACTCTTCGCAGCAGAACGAATCATTCCAGATTGCTTCCAGATAATATTCCCGCCAAAGTAACGTCTGATCCTCCTGCCGGAGAATGGTAAATCCTGTCTGTTCTGCCATTTTCAAAAGATTTCCGGTATCAAGATCTGACAATAAAAGAAAACCTCCCTTTTTCAAAACGCGCCAGCATTCAGATAGTGCATTTTTCTGATCTCTGCTAACAAAAAATGCACACTGGCTGATGCAAAGATCTATACTGTCTGATGAATACTGCAAATGCAGAAAATCGCCAATTTCCACATCACTGCCCCGTGGGAAAAGATCCACGCCATGTGCTTCCAGCCCAAATGATTTCAGGATTCGAACCGTGTCTCCTTCTCCTGCTCCAAGATCCAGTGCTTTCATTTCTTTTTTCCATTCTATGTTCTCCAGAAGATGAAGCGTCTGCGCTTCCCCTCCCGGATGCCTGTTCATCTATTTATCCTCCAGTGCACGCTCCACCGCGAGCACTTTTCCAAGTGCGAGTTCTTCCGGAACATACACAAACCCACACTTTGGACAGACAGGCATTTCCACAGGAAACCCATTTTCCAGATACATAAATTTTGCTTTTCCTTTTACAAGAGGAACCTTACATTTCATGCAGGTCAGCTTTCCTTCCGGATCAATCGTATAATATGTTCTTTCTACTGCCATTACTGTCCCACCCTTTTCATAATATTCATTCGATGACTGTATGCTCTGTGTACCAGATATCCGTCTTCTGTTTCCACAAACCGCACCCAGAATGTGACATTTCCCAGTCTGCTTCTTGTCACCAGTTCTTTTGTTTCTTCATCCAGGATTGCTTCCTGATTTTCTCTGTAATCTGATAACACACGTTCCACATCACTTTTCAGTATCATGCGCTCATCCATCATATGGATTGCCTCCTCTGTATAGGCAACAGTATAGTCTTTTTTCTCCATGATCGGTTCCTCATTCCAGATGTTTTTTAAAAGTGTTTGTTTCAATATGAGCCTGTTGTAGCGTTTCTCACTGATATCAGGCATGTTGCTGGCATTTGCCCCATACAGAAGTTCAAGTATATGTCGGGATTCTCTTCCCTCTCTGGCAAATCGGTCTCTGCATGCCATGCAGTATGTAATATATGGTGCATCGGAACGTTCCAGACACTTTTCTGTCATTTTCGCTGCCATATCTTTATTGGCATATGCCGTCAGACCTCCATATCCACAACATGGAGACAAATCTCTGGAATATTCTGTATCTTCAACGATACATCCCATATCCGACAAAAGTTGTCGTATCATATCTTGTGTCTGTGCATCCCCTCTGGCACCACAGGCATCATGTATGGCAACCGGTATCTCCAGTCCTTTCGCCTGCTGTGGAAGTCCGATTTCTCTCAAAATTTCCCAGATTCCTATAACATGTGCTCCAATACTTTCTTTTAGCTGCTTCATGCAGCTTGGACAGCCTGCAATGATGATCGGATCACCAAGCTTGGCCAGTTCCTGTTTCAGCTGCTCATTTACTTTTTCTGTCATTTCATAGCGGCCCGCCCATTCGCTGATTGCACCACAGCATCCCAGCATCAGAGCAACACCTCTATCTACCCGATTACTTAAATCTTCGTATGCCTGCATAACCACATCCGGCGCTATCGCCCCTGCCTGACAGCCCGGGAAAAATACATATCTGCAAGTTTCATATCCCGGCTGGGGTCTGCTAAAAAAAGCCTCTGAATTTGAAAATAACATGTCCATCAGTGCAAATTCATGTGGCGCCAGCGGCATCTTATCTGTGGATACCATATTTTCTCTTGCTGACTTACACACCTGACTCATATCAAATCCATTCGGACAGATCACCGTACACTGTCCACAGAGGGCACAGGCATTCATCGGTTTGTTCATCGGATGATCTCCCATGATAATCTGCGTATTATTATAGATCTCACGGGCTAATAAACCCGGATGTTTTTGATATTCACTTAAATACACACAGCCTTTCATGCATTCGTCACAATGACACTGAATACATCGTTTTGCTTCTTCTACAGCTTCTTCTTTTGAATACCCATCCTGACCACAGAAAATCTTATTCGATCCATGGATTCCTTCCATGTTCGTATAAAGCTTGGTAGTCACTGCTCCTTCACTGCCTCTGTTGCTGTGCGGCGATAAATTCTGTACCAGAAGATCCACTGTCAAAGCTGCCCGCTTTGCGGCAAAAGCCGCATCCATCACAGATTCCGCAGGTCCGCTGACAATCTTTGCCTGTTCTCTTAACATAATCTCGACATCTGCTGCTTCTTCCGGAGCTAACATTTTTGCCACTTCTTCTGATGCGCATACCACATCTGCCAGTTCCATTTTTTCTCTGATAAACGAAAGATTCAAACTGCATCCAAATTCAAAAGAAAGATCCATAGATTTCAGACGTTTCACTTCATTGCTGCGGTCTGATTCCAAAAGATGTCCGGCTGCCGCTGCAATATAGCTTTCATAATCTTCTTCCTTACAATAAATCGTCGTAGGATACATTTTCTTTTCCAGTTCCCCCGCAAGAAACAGTGGAAATAATCCAGAACCAAAGATTGCTGCCTTTTTCTTCTTTCTCATGCGGAATACACTGCTTCTTCTTCCCGGTTCTCCATACCGGACAATCGCACGTTCTACTTCTCGTATGGAGACACCATCACCAAGTTCACAAAGCTTGCAATTATCTTCGCAAGGCGCCGTACATCCATCACAGAGAATCATTGGAAATGGTGTAATTTTCTCATAAATTGCCAACGCTTTCTTAAAATTTCCTTTTGCAGCATAATACAGCATCTCTTTTGTATCCATTTTGAAAGGACAGGCTGCAACACAGTAGGCCGGCTGTTCATGGACGCAGAGACTGATCATATGATCCATCTCTTCTTTTGACATTCGATTTACATGATAAACGTGAGTAGAACCTCTCTCCTGTATGTATGTCATAACCTGATACTCCTTTCGTCTGTAAAGGGGAGGCAGTTTCCCGTCTCCCCTGATTATATCACAGTTGGCAGCTTTTACTCCAACCACATTATGAATTAAGCTTATTTCTCAAGTTCTTTTAATGCTGCAAGAACCCTTTCCGGACGGGCAGGGATACGTGTAATACGTGCACCTGTCGCATTAAAGATTGCATTCAGGATTGCAGGATGTGGAGCATCCAGTGGAGCCTCACCACAACCAGCCGCACCGTAAGGACCACTTGGACGATATGTTTCATTGAAGTGAAGTTCAATATCATCCGGAGCATCCTTTGGATATGGAATACCACAATTCTTCAAAGTGGTGTCATGGTTCAAATCTTCAAAATCTTCCGAAAGAGCAAGACCGATACCCTGTACAAGACCACCATAGAAATTACCTTCTACAAGAAGTCTGTTCATGATCGTACCTACGTCAGCTACGCAAGTAAATTTCTCAACGGTAACTTTACCTGTTTCTGTATTAACAGCAACTTCCGGCAGGAAGATAGTATACATATAAGTTGCAAATGGATCGCCCTGTGCGGTATCCTGATCGATCGGATGATCTGCACAGAATGTAGTTACCCAGTTACCTTCATATTTTGTTGCAAGCCCTTCTGCTACCATCTCATCATAAGTACGGAATGTTCCGTCTTCTTTCTTCATTGCTGCTACAAGATTTTCTGCAGCCAGACGACATGCATTACCTGACATAACCTGTGAGCGTGATCCTCCTGCAGGTCCTGCATTCGGACATGTCTTCGTATCATTCATAACCAGTTTAATCTGTTCCGGTCTGATTCCTGCCTGACGCAGTGTTTCATGAGATGATACAAGAACACCCATATCAGCCCCCTGTCCATGATCTTCCCATGCAGCATACATCGTAACGGTTCCATCCGGATTTAATTCTGCAAATGCATTTGATGTATCAACACCATCAAGACCACAACCGTATACTCCAAGAGATACACCGATACCATATTTCATCTTTCCGTCAGAAGCTGCATTCTTTTCGGCAACACGTTTTTTCGCCGCTTCATACAATGGACGTGCTTTCTTAAACAAATCTTCCTCACAATATACCTCCGGTGGATAACCTGTCGGGATGGTAGTGCCCTCTGATTCTTTATAGCAGTTCATTTCACGGATATCAAACGGATCGATTCCCATCTTAGCTGCCAGCACGTCAATCGCAATCTCAGATCCCATATAAGACTGTGGTGAACCATAAGCACGGAATGCGGAGCCCCATGCATGGTTTGTAAATACGGTTGTTGATTTATTACGAATAGAATTAATTCCATAACCTGCGCCTGTAAACTGAGAAAGTCTCATGGTAAGCAGATCGCCAAATTCTGAATATGGACCGTGATCTACATAGTTGTTACCCCAAAGTGCTAAGAGTTTACCATTTTCATCTGCTGCAAGCTTAATATTCATAAATGCAGGAGATCTCTTTCCTGTATAAGTAATGTTCTGGAACTGATTAAATACCAGCGATACCGGACGTTCCAGAATCTTAACAGCTGCACCAATCAGAGCCTCATTTGTCGGTGAGAACTTGTAACCAAATGTTCCGCCTGCATGGTTCTGAACAAGTCTTAAGTTTTCCATTGGTACACCGATACCATCTGCGATCATAGGCATATGAAGATGTATACCGATAGATTTGGAATGCACTGTTATCATACCGTCTTCATCAATATATCCATAGCCACAGTCCGGTTCAAGGTGAAGATGTGGCTGACGTGAGCAGTAAGATTCAATCTCAACCTGCTGGGAATCTGGTATACTATCCCAGTCAAAATCAGGACCTTTGATACAATTTGTCTCAAAGAATGCATTTGGAATACCAGGATGAATATCTGCTGCATCAGGTGCAATTGCATCCATTGCGTTCATGTATGCAGGAAGTTCTTCAATCTCAACCTTTACTGCATCAGCAGCTGCACGGGCATGTTCTTCTGTATCCGCAGCTACGATCGCAATCGCATCACCAAACTGAAAGATCTTTTCGTCGCAGAGTACAGGACGCTCAAATCCGTCTGTCTTATTGTGTTTCGGAAGCATTACAAGACCATTGATCTTGTTGGTTCCGCCTGCTGCCTTAATGTCCTTCGCTGTAATAACACGAACAACTCCCGGCATACTCTCTGCTTCTGTTGTATCGATACTGAGAATATTTGCGTGAGAAACCTTGGCCTGTGTAAGTGCAAGACGAAGAGTTCCCTCCGGCATCTTTAATGCATCATCTGCACCGAAATCCCAGGTACCTGTTACCTTCTGTGCTGCTGATGGACGGATATAGTTTGTACCGACGATAGAATCACCTGTCTGCTTGAATACGAGGTCTTCTTTAGTCATCTCGCCACGCATAACTGCTGCTGCCGCCATGGTCGCATCGATAAGCGGCTTGTAACCTGTACAACGACAGAGATTACGCTGCTTGTTAAACCAGTCCCTCACTTCTTCACGGGTAGGGCTCGGATTATTATCGAGAAGAACCTTTGCTGAAATAATAAAACCTGGTGAACAGAAACCACACTGTGCACATCCATATGCCATCCATGCAACCTGTATCGGATGCATATCAGAAATTGTTCCCACACCCTCGATTGTTGTGATCTCTGCATTGTCCGGAACACGGCTCATCTTGTAAATACAGGATCTTGTAACTTTTCCGTTCATAATAACATTACATGCTCCGCAATGACCTTCTCCACAACCGATCTTACATCCTGTAAGAAGAAGATGCTCACGAAGTACCTGAGCCAGTGTCTCATCCTTATCAAGAATAAGGATTCGCTCCACACCATTGATCTTCAATGTCTTTTTAATCATGTTTCATTCCTCCTTTAAAAAATACACGTTCCGATGTTACAAATCTTCTGACTTATGTGTTCCACATGGATCATGATCGGCTCCCTTACCCGTCAGATCTTTAAGTCTTTCCATTCCTCTGACAGAATAGAAAACAATGGAAGAACTGCTTCCGTCCAGATTCTCACCGCTGAGTTTTAAAACATTCGCATTCTCATAATAATCAATCGGAAGTGTCCGACTGTATTGCTCTCCTGTGCGCTCATCTTTTACCTGTATCGTAACTTCTTTTGCGGTAATTTCAAAAATCTTATCCATGGAAACGTTCTCCTGTTTACATTATTTTGTATAATTTCATGTTATCATAATTTTGTACAGTTTTACAAATTGTAAATAATTATTAGTTGGCTATTTTCGCCCTTTTTTATATTGTTTTTATTACTTTATTTAAAAATTTTACTATTTATCCTCACTTTTCATGCTATAATAATATCAAATTTGTACAATGTTATTTTTAGGAGGTATCTATGATGCAGACAGGTGCTCTCATCGTAGCTGCAGGGAAATCGTCACGAATGGGAGACTTCAAGCCCATGCTTCAGCTTGGATCCATTTCCATCGCGCAGCGTGTGATTAATAACTTCCGGCAGGCCGGAATCTCTAAAATAGTGGTGGTAACCGGATATAATGCGGATGCTCTGGAACGCCACCTTGCTTCCAATCATGTTATTTTTCTTCGAAATGAGGACTATGAAACTACTCATATGTTTGATTCTGTCAGGATTGGACTGGAATATTTAAAAGACAAAGTGGATACGGTACTCTTTACACCTGTAGATGTTCCACTATTCACAGCACATACCGTTACACAAATGCTTTCTCTTGGACAGCCTCTTGTCACTCCGGTCTGTAACGGAACTCCAGGTCATCCGATCCTGATTCGTTCCTCATTAATTGAGTCCATTTTAAGCAATGATGGAAACACTGGTCTGAAGGGTGCTGTAGAACATTGTGGAACTCCCATGTATTGTTTAAATGTAGAAGATCCTGGAATCATTCATGATGCGGATACACCAGAGGATTATGTAGAACTTCTTCGTGCACACAATCAAAGTCTGATCCGTTCAGAGATTCAGATTCAGCTGGCACGGGAAAAGGTCTTCTTTGATGAACAGCTTTATTCGCTGCTTACACTGATTCATGAAACAGGATCTGTTCGTGATGCCTGCGAACGCATGCACATTTCCTACTCCACCAGCTGGAATCTGATCCATACATTAGAATCTCAGCTTCATGAACCGCTGATTATTCGAAGTCAGGGCGGTGTAAAGGGCAGTCACAGTGAGCTGACACCATACGGAGAAGAATTTTTGAAGCGATATGCCCGTTTTTCAGAGGAAACACGTACCTGTTCCGAAGCAATATTTGAAAAGTGTTTCAGAGGATTTTTCAATGCGTAATCTTTATCTTATTCGACACGGAAAACCACAATATCCAGATGAACATTCTTACTGTATCGGTCAGACTGATTTTTCTTTATCTATGCTTGGACATCTGCAGTCAGTCCTTCTTCACGGAGAACTGGATGATAAAATAACTGCTGTTTACTGCAGTCCTTTGTCAAGAGCTATGGAAACGGCTGCACATATCACACCTGATCTTCCACATATCACTATCTCAGATTTAACAGAACGAAATCTGGGAGAATGGGATGGTCTTTCATTTGATGAGATACGCAAAAGATGGCCGGACATATATGAAGCACGTGGAATGAATCCTGATTACCCGATTCCAGGAGCAGAAACTCCTTTCGCATCTGGCATGCGTTTTTCGCAGGCAATTTATGAGATTCTTCGTTCTTCTGAGGGTGATATTGCGATTGTTGCTCATACAGATGTAATTTCTTCTTATCTGTATTTGCTTGATTCAAAACAGCATGCCAGACAGTATTTTCGTCTTCCATGTGGTTCCTATTATCATCTGAACGCAGACGATAACGATCATGTTGCCTTATCTGATTCGACTTACCTGCTGCCTCATCCTGACTTGCATGACGAACTATGCCGGATGCTTCGCGATTCGGTGTCTCTTCCTCATCATGTACAAGCGCACAGTGATGCAGTGACTGAATTGGCTTGCCATTTCTGCGATCTGCTGGAATCTCATGGTTACTTTTTTAATAAAAAACTGATTCGCTCCGGAGCACTCCTTCACGATATTGCCAGACTTCAAAAACATCACACCAAAACAGGTGGTGATCTTTTCTTACAATTAGGCTATACTGAAATCAGTCAGATTATTTCACAACATCATGGTTTACAGAAGACACTTCTGAATGAAGCGGCTATCGTCTTTTTATCAGATAAACTGATTCAGGAAACCGAACGTGTAACCATCGAAAAACGATTTGCGGACAGTCTGTGTAAGTGTAACAGTCCCGAAGCTTTGAAATCTCATGAACGACAGCTTAAACAGGCTCTTGATCTGCAAAATATGATACAGACCATCTGTCACATGACGATATGACTTATAGAAAATTACAGGAGGTGTTTTATATATGAGAACTTTATTTCAGATCATACAACAAGAATTTCAAAAAGGAAACGACCTTGTGCTTGCATCCATCGTTGCTTCCTCAGGATCAACGCCAAGAGGTGCCGGTTCCCGTATGTTGGTTGGAAAAAAAGGCCGAATTGCCGGAACCATAGGCGGAGGTGCTGTCGAATATCGTGCAGAGCTTATGGCACTTGATATTCTTGAAAAGAAAGAATCCTGTGAACATGAATTCCGGTTGAATCGCAAAGATGTTGAGAATATCGGTATGATTTGTGGTGGTGATGTTACCGTATTTTTCCAGTATCTGGACCATAATGACCCTATTATTATGGAACTTGCAGTAACTGCTGAAACATTATATAAAGAACGAAAAGATTTCTGGCTGATCTGTGATCTTCATGCTACATCCGGTATGAGTCTTTACAGTGCATCCTATGGATTGACTGGAAATGCTGATGTTCCTTCTTCCATCTTATCTTCCTTATCTGCAAGACCATGCCGTCATCGCAATGAAACCTGTGACCTGTTTACAGAACAAATCGGTACATCCGGAACTGTCTATGTATTTGGAGGCGGGCATGTTTCACAAAAGCTGGTACCAATACTTGCAAGTGTTGACTTTCACTGCATCGTTCTGGATGACCGTCCGGAATTTACAGATCCTGCTCTTTTCCCGGATGCAGCGGAGACAATCCTTTGCGATTTTGATCATCTGGATCAGAGCATTTCTATCACAGATGCTGATTATTGCTGTGTCATGACACGAGGTCATGCCTATGATACGATTGTGCAGGCACAACTTCTTGCCACACCTGCATGCTATATCGGCGTCATTGGAAGTCTCGCCAAAAGAGCTGGTGTATTTCATCGTCTCGTAGAAGAGTATGGAATCGATGAGCGAGAATTAGACCGTATTATCACGCCTGTGGGACTTAATATTAAAGCAGAAACACCTGCTGAAATCGCAATATCTATCACAGGACAAATGATTCAGGTTCGAGCTGAAAGAAAGGCTGCTATGAAATGATGACAAAACATGTCTACAAAACTATTATATTCGGTGCCGGACAGATTGGGCAGATGACTGCCCGACTTCTTGGAAATTCCTATCAGATCATGTGCTTTGCCGATAATGATCCGCGCAAACATGGACAATTTATTGGTAATATCCCAATCTGTTCTCCATCAAAGGCCGCTGCTCTTCTTCCTGATCTGATTATTCTTGGTGTATTGGATGAAGAGCGGCGTGGTTCTATGATGCAGCAGATGGAGCACTTGGGCTATCACGGTTCATTTTGTGATCCTTCTGCACTTCGCATGTTTGATGCACGGGTTGCGGTTATGCGCCTTTTAGCCGAACAGATGCATCAACAAAATATCCCTGGAGATGTGGCAGAACTTGGTGTTTTCCAGGGTGATTTTTCTTGCCTGATCAGTACAGCCTTTCCAGATCGAAAAATACATCTTTTTGATACTTTTGAAGGCTTTTCAGAAAAAGATATTGCCGTAGAAACCTCCAGGCATCTGTCTCGCGCTAAAACAGGTGACTTTTCTTCTACAGATGTAGATTCTGTTCTTCGCATCATGCCTGATCCATCACATGTGATCATCCATAAAGGATGGTTTCCGGATACTTTTTCCGATATTACCGATGAAACTTTCTGTTTCGTATCATTAGATGCAGATCTCTATGCTCCAACTGCTGCTGCATTACCTCTATTTTATGAACGTCTGTCTATCGGCGGAGTTCTCCTGATCCATGACGTATACAGTACCCAGTTTTCCGGATGTAACAAAGCTGTAGACGAATTCTGTCTGAAACACCACCTGTTTGCAGATCCTGTATGCGATCTGCATGGAAGTGCTATTATCCGAAAAATCATTTAAAACCTAATCGGAAGCCTTTCATAATCCTATACGCCTTCTGTATTATGCTATTTTACGAGATACCCTCCATCCACCGGAATGATTGCTCCGTTGAGATAGTCGGATGCATCTGATGCCAGAAAATCTGTGATCTCTTTATAAAGTCTGGCATCATATACCGCTATCAGCGATTCTTCTTTTCCATTATGACACAGCATAGTCACCGGTTGGTCGGCTTTTTCCATTGCGAACTTCAACAGATTTTGAAGTTCTTCCACAGGTACCAGCGGCGTATCTACCCCCAGCACCAGGCATTTTTCTGTCTTTGCCCTTCGAAAACAGCTCTCCAGACCGCCAAGTGGACCCTGACCGGAAATTCGATCCGGCACAATCTCTTCCCCACACTGTGTTCCACGATATCCAGAAATTAAGATCTGTTTTGCTCCCAACTGACATCCTTTTCCGATCTGTATCTCCAAAAATGTCTGTCCATCTAAAAGCAGATCTGACTTCTCCCTTCCCATATGGCTGCTGGCACCACCTGCCAGGACTACCAGCGTAAAATCTGATGGCAATTGCTGTTCTGCCAACTGACCGTTTTCTAATTCAGATATATCAGTCTGCATTTTCCGATTATTTTCTGGCACAGTTCGTTGCCTCCCCGGTCAGGATCTGTAATCCATGTTCCAGCGCTGGAATAATATATTCCAGACTTTCTCTGACTGCTTTCGGGCTTCCCGGCAGATTCACGATCAGTGTTCCTTTTCGAATACCTGCTGCTGCACGACTGAGCATAGCTCTTGGTGTAATCGTCATACTATATGCTCTCATTGCTTCCGGAATCCCCGGCACTTCACGTTCTATAATATCCTTTGTTGCCTCCGGCATACAGTCTCTCGGCGAAAATCCGGTTCCACCCGTAGTTACAATCAGCTCTGCTATTCCCGCATCTGCTATACGAGCCATCTCATCTGCCAGCATCTTTCTGTCATCCGGCAAAAGAATGGTATGCACCACTTCGTAATCGTTCGCTTCCAAAATTTCCTGGATTACCGAGCCACTTTTATCTTCTCTCTCTCCTGCATATCCAGAATCACTGGATGTGATAATCGCAGCTTTCATAATTCCTTATCCTCCTATCTGGGACATTAATTTACATTCATCTGTCTCAATCTCTTCCGATGTAAAATGATGACTGACCGGTTTTTCCCATATTACTTTCTGTATTGCCTCTGTCAGTTCATCATCTGTGCATCCTGAACGCATCAAATTCTTCAAATCCGTTCCAGTCTGATATTGCAGACAGGCTTTTAAAAATCCTTCTGCTGTCATACGCACACGATTACACTGGTCGCAAAACTTATGCGTCATCGCACTGATAAATCCTATTTTACCCTGAAATTCTTCTATTTTATAATAATGACACGGTCCATTCCCATATCGTTCTTTTATTGGAGTCATTCTTCCATATGCTTTCTCTAATATTTCGCATATTTCACTTTCTCCCCGAAACTGAAAATCCTTTCCATATCCAATCGGCATCATTTCAATGAAACGAACATGAATCGGATATTGCTTTGCAAGTCTCGCTATCGATACCAGATTTTCCTGCTCTTCCACTACCGGCACACAATTAATCTTCAATCCAATCTGCGGATACTGTAATGCCGCCTGGATTCCCTCCAGCACCCGATCCAGACTTTCTCTCCTGGTTACCTTTGCAAACTCTGCTGCATTTAAAGTATCCAGACTGATATTTATATCATCAAGCCCCGCTTCTGCCAGATCTGCTATCTGTTCTTCGAGCAATACACCATTGGTCGTTAATGTCACTTTTTCGATGCCAGGAAGTTCTTTTAACATTCGAACCAGTGTGGCACAATTCTTTCTAATTAACGGTTCTCCTCCGGTCAGTTTGATCTTACGTATACCTAAACCAGTCATACATCTGCTGATTCTGGTAATCTCATCATAAGTCAGAATTTCTTCATGCGGGATCTGCACAACTCCATTTTCCGGCATACAATAGACGCACCTGAGATTACATCGATCTGTAATGGATATCCGCAGATAGTCAATCTCTCTTCCAAATCTATCCTTCATACTATTCTTTCGGGTTTCGATATAACCCGCTTTTTCCTCCGCTTTTTTCTACCAGATGAATGTCCGTCAGCTCCATGGACTTGTCAATTGCCTTACACATGTCATAAATTGTCAAAAGTGCCACATTCACACCAGTAAGCGCCTCCATCTCCACACCGGTCTGACCTTCCGTTTTGGCTGTACAGATTGCCGTAATTTCAAGATTTTCTTCATCCATTTCAAAATCTACCGAACACTTCTGAATCATCAGCGGATGACACATCGGAATCAGATGAGATGTCTGTTTTACCGCCATAATGCCAGCCACTCTTGCTACTCCAAGTACATCTCCTTTTTTCACAGTCCCCTGTTTCACTGCATCCATCACAGCCTGACAGACACAAATCTTGCCTTTTGCTACTGCGGTTCTGGATGTCGGTATCTTTCCGGACACATCCACCATAACAGCGTTACCCTTCTGATCAAAATGATTCAGCTTATTCTCCATCTGCCTCACCTGCTGCCTTATCTATCACAATTTCATCGCCTTCTGTCAATACGCCACCATGAAGTACTCTGGTAAAGATACCTTCTCTTGGCATAATACAGTCACCCATAATTTTATAAATCTCACATCCACTATGACATTTTTTCCCGATCTGTGTCACTTCTAATAATACCTCTCCGCTGCGAAGTCTGGTGCCAACCGGCAATGCCTTCAGATCGTATCCACTTACAATCAGGTTTTCTCCAAATGCTCCGTCTTCGATCGGTGCTCCCTTTGCCTTGAATTCTTCTATTTTTTCATAAGAAAGAAGACTCACCTGGCGATGCCACTTGCCGGCATGGGCATCCTTCTCGATTCCAAATTCTTCCATCAGTCTGGCACTATGTACATTCTTTTTCTGTGTACCTTTCTTCTCACTGATATTTACCGCCATAATCTTTCCCATTTTATTTCCTCCTTCATCCCTCAATTCACTCTTTCGAAATAAAGAGATGTCTGTTATACTAGATCTAGTATAACACATAGTAAACATGATAAAAGAATTGTTTTTTCAATTGGAGAAATTATGTATATTAACGAACAATAACAAAATCTGTCTCTGCTAGAGACAAAAACATATCAATATATCGGAAGAAATGGAGAATCCCGTACGGAACAAGAAGAAGTATTGAACGAACATATGATGGATGTCTATATAAATGATCATCTGACTATGAAACTTGTTTGCCTGCCCCAGCATCTGACTGAACTGGTTCTTGGAAGATTGCTGACAGAACAAATCATCACGTCTTCCGAAGATGTAGATCATATCTATATCTGTGAATATGGAAAACGTGCAAAAGTCTATTTAAAAAATTCGGCACACAGCACACAATCCTCATCGGATGCCTTTGTAGAAGTAACTCCTACCTGCTGTACCGGCAATCATATTTTAAATGATTACTTTGTTACATCCAAAGAGCCGCAGTCACTTACACCGATTTTCTGGAAACCAGAATGGATCTTTCATATGGCGGATGCCTTTGCGGATGGTTCTCCTCTCCATGGCATTACCTTTGCCACACATAGCTGCATTCTCGCTCAAAAAGATCACATTCTGTTTTCCTGCGAAGATATCGGACGGCACAATGCTTTGGATAAAGTGATCGGCTACGCTCTGCGGCACAATATTGACCTGCATCAATGTATGGTATATTCCAGCGGCAGAATACCTACTGATATGACTTTAAAGGTCATCCATGCAGGGATTCCAATTCTCTCCAGCAAGGCTTCTCCTACTTCTGAAGCAATTGATCTTGCAAAAAAATATCACCTGACCCTGATCTGTGCAGCCAGAAGGGATCGAATGAAAGTATTTACGAAATAATGTTTGACAACCGCATATTAAACCACCGGAACTGGATATTGAAAGCTTTTTCGCATTTTTCACGAAAGAATCACCGTATCATAGATTACCTCAACCTTGATACGGTGATTCTTTCATTTATTTTAATAACATCACATCTTTTTCATCTATCCCAATCCATATCTTATTTCCAGAAATATGCTTTTGGTACTGCTGCCATTGTTCTTTCGTCACATCTACGCGAATCCTGGCTTCTTCTTTCGTAGATACGATCAAGATATACGAAAACACGTCCTCAATCACTCTTTCCACTTTACATGGAAATACGTTTTTCGTTGTGCCATCTGCTTCCGGTAGTACCGGATGTATAAAGTGACTTCGCACTCCTACACTGCTGGCGTCTTCTTTTCCTGTGGTATCACACTGCAATGTAATTCCCCAGTCCAGAGCCATGACTTCGCCTGCTGCTGTCACCGCCTGCGGGCGATCCTCTATGGCTGCCACTTCCACCAGTTCTGCACCAAATTCTTTCATGCGAGCCGCCAGAAGTCCCTGATTACAATCATAAATCTTCCCCGGAATCAATCTTTTTCCGGGTGCCATTACTTCATCTCCGGTAGTCAGAACAGCTGTTCTTACCCGACGATAAACCTTCACTTTTATGACTCCCATACTGGCCAGTATACCTGCTTCAATAAATCCGATTTTGTCACCCTTTTTCAAAAGAACCGTTCCATTTTTAAAATTCTCTCCCTGATAACAGTAATTCTGCCACTGTCCGGTCGGACGGAAGATTCTGACAGTCTCTTCTCCATAATCTGTATCCTCCTGACGGACACAGCAGTCACAGCCTTTCGGAATAGCTGCGCCTGTCATAATCCGAACCGCCTGCCCCCTTTTCCACTGTGACTCTGGAATACTGCCCCGCATCAATCTCTTCCAATACCGTCAACTGTACCGGATGACTTTCTGATGCATCCGTTATATCCTCCGCTTTGCAGGCATAACCATCCACAGGTGATCTGTCAAACGGCGGGTTATCAAATCCTGCAATCATATCCTTTGCCAACACTCTTCCACATGCCTGCAAAAGTGGTACAGTTTCCGTTTCCTCTATTACTTTTGTATGTTCCAGCAGTGCTTCCAGTGCCTACTCTACCGTAAGCTTTTCCATGCTTATTCCTCCTGTCCTGCTCTTATACGCCCTTTCCAAAGCTGCAGTTCGGATAATGACATTCTTTGCAGCCAAGACAGAATCCGCCATTTCCCATATGTGCCAGATCTTTTTTTGTCACTTCTATACCTGCGATAATACGTGGCAGAACAAGATCAAATACGGTGGCTTTTGCATACATCACACATCCCGGCAGTCCCATTACCGGTGTGCCATCTTCCAGATAGGATAACAGGAACATCGCTCCCGGAAGTACCGGAGCACCATAAGATACGATTCTCGCTCCTGTATTTTTGATCGCGCCCGGTGTCTTATCATCTGGATCCACGCTCATACCACCGGTACAGACAATCAGATCTGCCCCTTCTTCTTTTAATTTCATAATAGCGGCAGTGATTTTTTCCATATCATCATTGCACAGAATATGTCCGTGAATTTCAGCACCGTAAGATTTCATTTTTTCGATGATTACCGGTGTGAAAGTATCCTTAATTCTTCCATAAAATACTTCATTTCCGGTGGTTACAATTCCTACCTTCCGTTTCTTATAAGGTGCCAGCGATACCAGCGGTTTTTCTCCTGCTGTTTTCTTCACCAAATCCATTTTTTCTTTTGCAATCACCAGCGGAATCACACGGGTTCCTAAAAGACGGTCACCTTTTTTTACCGGGAAATTTGTATGACGGGTGGCAATCATAATCTCATCGATCTCATTAATAGCATCCAGCCTCGGCACATCCACCTGAAATACTCCGTCACAATCTGCAATCAACTCAATTTTTCCTTCTTTTACATCCGTTGGATGCATATTCTCATTGATGCACACATCACACAGAATCTGCGCTGCTTCATTTTCATGCAAAGTATTTTCATCCTTCTCCCACACATAAAGATGGTCTTTTCCCAGAGATAGCAAAACCGGAATATCTTCTTCCTGTACAATATGTCCTTTACGAAAGGCTGTATCTTTTACCACATCCTTCACAATTCTGGTAATATCATGGCACAGTACATGTCCTACCGCGTCCGTTGTTTTAATACACTTCATGACGTTCCCCTTTTACTTTCTGTCTAGAAAAGTTATAAATTTATATGGAGTAATTGTAACATATTGCCAAGAAAAACACAACTTTCATAAACACGGGAGTTTGACACATTGAAATCCGAAAAAATACCGCAAAGCCTTGAACACGGGATGTAATTATTCTTCTACAGCGAATAAATATGGTTGCTCCTACGGACAAGTTTATGCATAGGTTAGAAAATATAAAGATAAAGGAATCGAAGGATTATATGATCGACGAGGTAAGAACAAAGCGATTTCTCAATTATCAGATATTGAGAAGTTGAAAGCTGAAAACCGACTACTAAAAGCTCAAACACAGCAGCAACAAATGGAGATTGATTTCTTAAAAAACTCGACGAAATAGAGAGGAGGTGAACCTGACCAAGACACGCAATACAACAAAATACCTTGCAATCAAAGAATTATAGATTATTTCTGGCTTTCCATACTGGCAGTCATAATTGTTATCTCCATAATCATCGCATATATCATAGTATGAACAGGATCTTTTTATAATGATTTATTTTCTATGTGAACTACTCGGCAACTGAGTTACCAGAGCATCTGAATTAAGGCGGGATACCGCCTTTTCAGGGTGCGTCCATGACACCACTACTGTTTGCTCTTTAGAGCTATACAGCTACTTTTATTATTTCTGGCGTTTTTAGTCCGGTTACGGACAGTTCCTTTTTCTCTCCGGATACGGAGAGATATTTTCTCAGGATGTTATATGCACCTACAGCATCTGCGTTATACTTCCGGTTTCTGTCCCTGTACAGTCCCCTTTGTTTTCGGTTGCATGGCTGTGCATATCTTTTTTCCACCTCTGGTGACAGCGGACTGCACTGGCTGGTATAGCTTTCTTCCTGTCTTACAAAACGGATCCCGTACATCTTAAGCTTATATTCCATCATGCTATAGAGCCTGTTATACGGCAGATTGTGGAACTTCTGGTTTGTTCTGTGTCCCAGGTCTTTTCCTTTCCGGATATTCCGGATATCCCCTGCCACAACACAGGTAATTCCCTGTTCACGGCAGTATTTTGCAAAGTATCTTGTGATCTTGTGCAGATAATCCGTTACCGAGTTCTGCTTTTTCTGATATAATCTGCGAATATGTTTTGATGTGACTGGATGTTTTATTTCCTTCACAGACTGCTGTCCATACCATTGTGCCTGCACCCTTGCAATCTCTTTATGAAAATATCTTTCCAATGCAAGATATCTTCTGCCCAGGATAAATGTATTCCCATTCCCGGAATCATAGCATGTCATAAGATTATGAAGTCCCAGATCAACTGACAGATAGTGTCCATTCTGCGAAAGTTCTTCCCTCTCTGAAATCTCATAAACAACAATAACTTTACATTCACCTTTTTCCGGTGGGTAGATCCGCAACTGTTTGATCTGATCCATGCCCCTGAAAATCTTATTTTCAAGATAAAGAAAGTTCTCATGGATCTGATACGTTTCTTCCATATATCTTTTTAATGCTTTTGGAAGGGACAGACGGACTTTTTCTGTGTCCCATTCATGTACAATTCCCATCTGCATATAGGTAATGGGGATACTTTCCTGTTTAAACCGCGGTGGTCTGGGATTCTCAATCCCTCCGGATCTTTTCAAGGCGTAAAAAGATTTCCATGCTTTATCCAGCAGCTTGCAGACTTCCTGGGCTGTCTGAGATGGAAGCTGTTTATACCACAGATCCTCTCTATGGGATTTTTTCTGATAATACCAGTCCGGGTATTTCTCCATTCCCATTTCTTTGTAATGCTGACGTTCGTAATTACAGACATTCCAGAGCTTGGATGCCGCATAACACATATGTCCGATGACGTTTGCATATTCCTGACTGACCTTTATGGATGTTTTCTTTGACAGCAGCATTTCCCACCTCTATGATCTCAATAAACTTTACTCTGATGCTCAATATATCTGCGGATGTTTTCTTCCGACACAGACCCGACCGTTTCCACATAATAGGAATGGTTCCACAGCTCTCCTTTCCAAAGCTGTTCTCTTATTTCCGGAAAACGTTCGAATAATTTCCTGCCGGTGATCCCTTTCAGATATTTCACGATCGCAGTTATGGATAATTTGGGAGGAGCAGACACAAAACAGTGCACATGGTCTCCTTCCCCGCATTCAAACAAATGGACGGTAAAACCTTTATCCGCTGCGATCTCCTGCACCAGCTCCTGAAGATATGCTTCAATCTCCGCATTCAATATCTTCCGCCAGTATTTCACTGACCATACCATATGGTAATTAATATTGCACACACAAGTGCGGTAATGTATAAGATTCTCCTTCATACATATAGTATAGCATAGTATTAAGAATATCACAATAAAATGCCGAACATATTTTCTTTTTTAATAAAGCTGGATACAGCATTTTTTAGTAAAAAAATAAATATATTTTACTTATAATGTGCAGATATGCACAGTTTACGCTTTCATCTCGGCAATTGAATTACCGAGGATTCCCGCTTATCTTCCTAAATATTTTTCTAGTCATTGCAATATAAAATTGCTTATACAGTCTCTCCCTTAAGAGTCCTGGTATTCTGGATAATATACAGAGCGACCGATATGACCATCACTATAGCGCACAAACCAATCAACAGATCTGATACCATCGGTGTAATGTGGAACCATATAATATGCACCGCTGCAGTTCCATATAATAAAAAGGTTACTATCTTTCCATGCCAGTCTGCACCATGTACTTTTCCTGTCTTTCGTATCACAAGACATCCACTGACTACCATATACAGCTCCTTACCTGCCATTATTACGATTAAAAGAAGCACATGCGGAAAACGAGTAAACAGACAGATTAACATCGCTGCCTGTGTCAGCTTATCAGCCACCGGATCAAGTATTTTTCCTAAATTACTAATCCTATGGAATCTTCTTGCGATATATCCATCAGCAAGATCCGTAAGACCAGACAGCAATAAGATTTCACCAGCTAACAGAGGATTTTTCTTTACACAATAACTCCATATAATTACCGGAATCAGACAAAGCCGAAAAAAAGAAAGAAGATTAGGAACCGTAATAATTCTATTCAAATTTTCTTCCTGATTCACTTCACTCTGCATGTACGGTCATCTCACTTTCCTTTTTTTTAGACATAAACCAATAAAATATAACACAAAATGCTAAAGCAAACACAACACCAAAAACATTTTGAATCACTCTAAGACTAACCGCTCCTTGTAGTCCATAAGTCTCTGCAGCAATGGCTAAAGCACCAAATGTGTTAAATACTGCCTGCCAGCCATATTGTGCTGAAAATCCTACACCGATTCCACCAAGAATTCCTATATATGCATAGATTGACGAAGGAAGCAGAAAATATAATACTGTAAAACATATAACACCTGCAATATTTCCGACAATCCTTTTACGGACTCTGTAGTGCATATCTTCCATAAACGGCAAAATCGCGGACATGGCCGCAATACCAGCCCACATTGCACGTGGCATATTACAAAGTTCTGCAATGCAAAGGACAATCGGTACGCATAAAATCTGACATATCTGCCATTTTGTTCTGGAAGAAGTGATATCAAATTCTTGTATCAGATCTTTCAGATTTCTTTTATAAGTTCTGTTTTTATGATTTCGATAAAATACGAAGCAGGTAAGTGCTGCACCTAAAGCCATTCCGACTAATCGCATCTGATAGCTTTTTCCCGTAACATCATAACCATATAGCAGCAGATACCCAAGAACCAATGTAGATTGATTAAACATAAATGGATTATGGCATCCGAACAGAATCAACACAGCCAGTGCCGCAATATTTAACAGCATTCCCAATACCGGTGAAAGCTGGTTTGCTAAATGCGGACATACAGTCATAATTACAAAGAACAAAGCCAAAAGCATCGTAGATTGTCCGGTGTGGATCCCCAGATCCGCATTTCTAAACACCATGAGACATAATAAGACTACTACACCTACAATGCTGTTCTCATTTCCAAATAGGATGCTGAAAATACTAACAAAGAAAAAACAAAATGCCATTGTAACAGCTATCTTCACTAGATATACCCACATATGATATAATTTTTCTTTTAGTGTTTCACTCTTTTTCAACAGGTTTTTAGAACCTGCCTGATTTAACTGCAACTCCTGATAAAATGTCATATAAATCCTCCCATCTTCTAATTTATCTTAAAACTATATAATCTCATCTTTCTGCTTTGGCAGCTCTATAACAAATCTGCATCCACCATATTCACGGTTTTCTGCTTTGATTGTTCCTCCGGCACTATCTACAATCCGTTTTACAAGTGCAAGACCTAGGCCATTTCCTTCTGCTTTATGAGATCCATCTACCTGATAGAACTTGTCAAATATTCTGGATTTTACATCATCCTCTATTCCGGGTCCTTCATCTTCCAGAATGAACTTAACAGAATCCTGTTCTTGTTTCAGAAACATCGTAATTGTCCCCTTTGAAGGGCTGAACTTAATCGCATTATCCAAAAGATTTATCCAGATATGCATAAAAAGTCCTTCATTCCCAGTATATTTAACTTCCTCCAATTCTACCTGAAAACCAATTTCTTTTTCTGTCCATTTTGTTTCCAATGAAAGAAATGCCTGGCGGATCTGTTCATCCAGACGATATTCTGTTTTTTTCATTGGTATATTCTGATTCTCTAACTTGGATAACAGCAAAATATTTCCAACCAATCCGGAAAGCCTTTGGGTATTAAACAGGATTTTTTCTACATATTCCTCTTGCTCCTGAGACAATTCTTCTCCCTGAAGAAGCATTGTATACCCTTCAATGGCATTGATCGGGGTCTTAAACTCATGAGAAACATTGGAGACAAAATCCATCTGCAGTACTTCTGTTGCACGAAGCTCTTTTGTCATCACATTAAAACTCTGGTAAGATTCTCCAACTTCTGCGATACGGCTGTTCGTTTCCAAGTGCTGTTCAAAATCTCCCTGCGAAACTTCCTTCATTGCTTTACTGAGTCTGGTAATTGGTTCCAGCAACCTTGCATTGATAAAGGAAGTAATCAGCCCTGCAATCAATGTATTGAAAATCAAAAGCCAGCCAAGCACAGGTATGCTGCCAGGCAGATTAAAAAAATGATTCAAAAAAGCAAATAATAACGCAGATATGACTGTTGAAAATACAAGTGCCAGCCAGATTGCACCAGTCAGACAGGATCGGATCCGCAATCCTTTTTCTTTCTTTTGTTCCATTATTTTTTCACCACCTTGTATCCAATTCCACGCATTGTTACGATTTCAAAATCAGGGTTATCTTTAAAACGCTCTCTGATTCTTCCTATATGTACCTCTATCGTATGTGGGTCTGCCTCCGTCTCGTATCCCCATACTTCATCCATCAACTGTTGTTTTGTAAATGTTCTGCCTGGCGAAGCTGCAAGCTTATATAAAAGCAGGAATTCTTTTTTAGGCAAAACAAAACTTTCCTTATCAGTTGTAACCGTCATTGCATCATAATCAAACTCTGTTGAACCGATCACAATTTTGTGTTCATTCAGTATCTGTGCACGGCGAAGCAGTGCTACGACTCTTAAAACCATTTCATTCACATTTACCGGTTTTACCATATAATCGTCACTTCCCGAAAGAAATCCCTGGCGCATATCATCAAAGGAACCTTTCGCAGTGATCATAAGCACTGGTATCTGATATCCTGCTGAACGAAGTTCTGACACCAGTTCATAGCCATCCATAACCGGCATCATAATATCAGAAATGATCAGATCAATATATTCCTTATCCAATACTTCTAATGCCTGTGCTCCATCCGATGCACTTTTGACTTGATATCCATTCTTCTCAAGCACTTTTTGGAATAGCTGGCTTAATTCTTTATCATCTTCTACAATCAATATTTGAAACACGTTTTCCTTCCTCCTTATTAAAACAGATACCTTGCCCATCCAAGCAGATGCTGTACCAAAAATATTTTTCTCTGACGTTTCTTTGTTAATTCGATTGGCTCTACATGATATGGATCATTATAAGTTCCGCCTTCTAATATCTGGCGGGACACTTTTTCATATTCCATCATGCCCTCTTCCAACTGTTTATTAATATCTTTACTGCGAATTACAAGCATCAGTTCCGTATCCAGATATGCACTTCTCATGTCCATATTAAAGGAACCGATTACAGACAGATCATCGTCAATCAGAATACTTTTTCCGTGGTATGAATAACCGCCTTCATATTCCCAGATATTAATTCCTGTACTTAAGATTCTATTTCTGTTTTTCGCATAATCGGCAGCCCCAAATGGATTCCCATTATTCGCAACTGAATTTGTCATGATAGAAAAATCTGAAACGTTCTCTGCAATCTCCTCCCATGTATTATACATCATATCATTACAGATAATATATGGCGTGTGGATCTTCACACGATTTTTTGCATTTTTCATCAATTCTCCCAACTGATACCACACTACTGGTTCTTTGGAACCTGTGTGAATAGGATTTGACACTAATGTAATCTTTTCTGTCTCAAAAGTTTCGTCCGTATAATTGGTCTCGCAGATTCTTTCCTTATTCTCTTCAAAATATTTCTGATAGCTGTTCTGCAGCTCTAAAACTGCGTTCTTTACAGATTTTCTATTTGCCAGTTTTTTATTGTTATGAAAATAACCACTGTCTTCCTGATTCCATATGGTTTCAAAATACTCTGACAACTGGTTAACTGAATTTTCTTTCTCAGGTTCATCGCAAACCACTAACACGTCTCTGTCATAGTTCTTATGTCCCGGAAAATCACCCAGGAAATAATTGTATGTATTTCTTCCCCCAAGAATATATCTCTTTCCATCTGCAATCAAATATTTATCATGCATTCTACCCATCATTTTCCACGGTTTCAACGGATTGGCCTTATTATACAGTTTAATTTCAACATTCTCATGGGAAGATAATCCATAGAAATACGGATTTCCTTCCATATCAATCCAGCTCTCCATTCCATCTACTAACAGACGAATATGTACACCTCTGTCTGCCGCATCATGCAGTGCTCCTAAAATCAATTTTCCACTTTCATCGGATTGAAATGCAAAAGTAGAAAGAATAATTTCCTTTTTTGCATTCTTGATCAAACGCACTCTTTGTAAAAGTGCTTCTGGATTCTTTTCTATGATTACTGCCCGTTCTGTATTTTCACTGCATTCGTTCCATGACCCATTTTTTGTTTCTTTTTTGGTTGTATTGGACACTTCCGGCTGCTTTTTATATGCAACGCAGATTCCGAGCAATTCATAAAAAGCCACACATAAAAAAATTGCCAGTATAACAAGAAGGATTTTACATATTTTATGCTTTTTCATTGTACATCACCTGATTCCTTTTTATTTCATACTTATACAATACAAAGTCAATCTCAATTTAACCTCAACAAAATTTATTTTTCATAAAAAAATATGACCGGCTTCTTTTTAAAGAAACAGTCATATTTTTATTCTAATATATGAAGGAGCTTTTCTTACTCCGTTGTATTAATCACTATCCATGCAAAATCTTCTTTGTACAACAGACTGTTAGATATAGCAAAAACGGCCTTTCAAAAACAGTTAACTTCTAAATCAACTGTTTTTTGAAAGGTCGTTTCATCAGATTCTTATAGCAATCCAGCAAATAATCTCATAAATAATTGTCCCAGTCGCAAATATGCACTTCGTCCGGTTTGATATTGGTCTGTCACATCACGACATTCTCCCATCGTTCTTATCAGATCATTTTTTATTTCCACAACTGCCTGACAATCTGCCATAAAACAGCCGTTTTCAAAATGGTGATATAAACTTCGATAATCCAGATTAATTGTTCCACAAGTTGCCATACAGTCATCTGCCACACTCATTTTTGCATGACAGAAACCAGGAGTCCACTCATAAACACGAACACCATGTTTAACTAATCCATGATAAAAAGAACGAGTTATATTATAAATGAATTTTTTATCAGGGATACCAGGTGTGATAATTCTTACGTCTACCCCTCGCTTAGCAGCCAGACATAACGCATGCGTCATTTCATCTGTTATGATTAGATATGGAGTCATAAACCAACAATATTTTTCAGCTTTATTTATCATACTGATATAAACTTCTTCTCCTACTTGCTCATTATCCATAGGGCTGTCTGCATAAGGTTGAACAAACCCAGTTTGCTGTGCCGCATAATCATAGTGGAAAAGGTATTTACTAAGATCAGAATCATTAGCATCCTTATCACTTACTGCATTCCACATTTCCAAAAATGTCACCGTAAGCGACTGAACAGCATCTCCTTCTAAACGAATACCTGTATCTTTCCACTGTCCATACGGGTGTGTGTAATTAAAATATTCGTTTGCTAGATTATATCCACCTGTAAATCCGACTTTTCCATCAATAACTGTTATTTTTCTATGATCACGATTGTTCAAAAACAGATTTAAACCTGGCATAAACGGATTGAATACACGGCAATGAATTCCTATTGCCTCCATCTTTTTCACAAAATCTGTGTTAATAAAGCCTATAGAACCCATATCATCGTAGAATACTCTAACTTCCACACCTGCTTTTACTCGCTCTTCCAGAACATCTTGAATCTTATGCCATGCTTCAGCGTCTTCTATCGCATGATATTCCATAAAGATAAACTTCTGTGCTTTCTCCAAATCCTTAAGCTGTGCCTCTAATCCTTTCACTGCTTCATCAAAATACACAATATCCGTATTCTGATAGATTGGATACTGCGAATTTCTTTGTATGTAACTTGCTATATTTCCTGCTTTCGGAATTGTTTCTTTTATTTTGCTCAAACACTCCTGACTGTCCGGAAGCATTGGTAACAATTTGCTATCAATTTCTGCATATCGCTCACGCATTTTATGTGTGCCACCATTCAAACCAATCAACAAATACAGGCCTACACCCATAATTGGGAAAATTAGAATTAAGATGACCCAAGGCATTTTCATAGAGGATGTCTTATTTGATGCGTACAATCCCAAAACCAAGATCCCACTCAAAATCCTTGTAAATAAATTTATGATTTCTGCATATTCATTCAAGCGTGTTACGATAGTAATAATAAAAATCACTTCCAGAAGAATGCAGATTATGGAAAAACACAGCCGTTTTACCCCATTTTTTGTTTTTGCTTTGCCCTCTAAAGTATCTTGTTTCATATATATTCCACCTTCCTACTTGCTCAGTTTTCTCCCTAAATTTCGTGGAACATACCAATTTTGTCTTTTATTCTCTGCATTTCATTATCTGCTTCAATGATAGCTCTTGCAGAATGAAGTAATTCTTCACTTATCTCATCATAGCCAGGCATTTCTTCAATTCCTTTTTTATAGCGAAGTTGATGTTCCAATGTTGCCCAGAAATCCATACCATTGGTTCGAATCTGTAATTCTACACGCATAGGTGTTTTACCCTTAGCAAAAAATACTGGTATTTCAACAATCATATGATAGCTTCGATAACCATTCGATTTTGGATTTTTTATATAATCTTTTATTTCAATAACTTTAATATCATCCTGTTGGGTAATCAAATCTGATATCATATAAATATCGTCAATAAACGCACAAACTATTCGAACGCCTGCTACATCATTGAGATATGTCTGTATATTTTCTGTTGTAAATTCATATCCCATCTTCTGCAATTTATCGTAAATACTATTGGGCTGCTTAATTCTTGTTTTTATAAAAGAAATAGGATTTCGATTGTTCTCAACTGAAAATTCATCATCCAAAACCTCAAGTTTAGTTTGTATCTCCCGAATAGCACAACGATACATCATCATTAAATTATAAAATTTTGTAGCATTATTTAAAAACTGTAGTGATTCCGGACTGTTCATCCTGAGTTTTTTTACTTCATCTTTTGTCATGGAACTTTCCTTTCTACCTCATCCCTGATTTCAAAACATTATTTATTTTGATAGTTGATTCGTTCTCCTTGAATTACTGGATAACAAATCATTTTATCACTATCCAGATTTTCTACATGCATATCTACTGCACTGATCTGATGGTTTTCATAAGTATTGTAATAATAAATACCTTTTGTAACATTACAACACGACGTATACAATGTGATTTCATATTTTCCATCCGCTACTTCGCAACATCCTCGTTGCTGATCCACAGATCCGAGAATGTGGAAGAATTGGCTAACGCTTTCTTCCTCTGATTCACCTGAAATTGCATTTACCTTTGTAAAAGCTACACGTACAAAGCGTGAGGAAGATGAGAGATCTCCCGGAAGACCTAATCCTCCCATACCTCTACTATATGCATCAAGAGCCAAATTTTCGCAGAAAGTATTTCTGGGCTGTTTAGGAGATAAATACATATAATTATTTAGTTGAAACATCTGCTGTGGAAATGGCGGATTATTCGTAAGCACTCCTACTGGATTGTCATAAATATGCAAACCATCCGACATAGATTCTACCGTAATTGACTCATTCTCATCAGAAATGATCCAGTGTAATTGTGCTAATGGTAATTGCTCGCTGAAAGGAGTATTAACAATATTAATTCGTTCAAGAAGCTCGCGAACTTCAACTAAAGAAGAACACTGACTTAAAATCCACGGAATAAATTCAAACTGTGCAATATTTTCCACATCTGGCTTAATCGCGGAATAAACAGCATTTCCGACAAAATTCAGTCCTGCCATTGCCACTCCTTTTTCATTCATAGCATCATAATACAAAGGATAATCCTCTGCAACATGAGCCATTCCAATAATTGCATAATGATTTTTCATATCGTCAACATGGCGAAAATTAAACGCATAATTACGTGGTGTAATTACTATCTGATCACCATAAGAGAATTCATAATCGAGGGTTCGTCCAAAGTAAAAATCTTTTGTTTTATAAGTTGCTGCTGTACACATGATCATTTATCCTCCTAAATAGATTGAAATATGTCAATGAGTTTTTTTCTTGAACAATAGTATAGCACAATCTTTTATTCTGTTCCAACTTCATACATGATCATAACATGTAGACTTTAAACTATTTTCCTAGATTATTTCTCCATCAGTTTTTCAAACCAGGTATCCATAGCTAGGATGAATTGACCTACGTCTGGCAATTCTTGCAGCATTTCGTTTAGGGTTTTGTGCTTCACATATTTCTGCACATACACCCAACAGGCAACGCTACTGGCTTCTGATACAATGTCAGCTATGGTTTTGCGCATAAGCTCTTCAAATTCAGCAATTTCTTCTTTTGGGACAACATCATACAGTGTTGGTGCCTGATGACTTAATTTTACGCCATTTTCATTTGCATCTTTAAGCAGATTCTTAACTTTTTCTCTTGAATTCTCCGGTACTTTCATGTACTCCCACATAAATGCTACCACATCGGACGGTGTGTCTTTTTTAAGTGGTGGTAACTGAATATAATCATTGTTTTCGCTCATTTTCATATCCTCCTCACGATATAATAAAATCAATAATACGTTCTCTTGTCATGTCCAGTACAATATCTACGAACACTCCTGCAAACAGGAATACAACCTGTACCCAGTCATGGTAACAGTATGCAGTTGCTATAATCAACAAAGTGAATATAAAACCAAGGATTCCCCTTACAACCGCATAAGTCTGTACTGTCATCTTCACTGCCAGGCCGATCACAAAAAGGATCAGCCATACCGGCAGTAATAATATCTTTCCAGCAAGTTTTAAAATAAACATGTGCACCTCCTATCTTACCAGTCCTGGCATATCATGGTTCACCTCTGCCTGATAATACCCGTTCATCGTTGACGGTGCATTAAACAGGGCTGCTAATAAATATTTCTTGATGTTCTTCACCTTTGTGGTGTTACCACTCATACAGTGTAAGACATACTCGATATGTGAGTAGGTCAGCATCAGAAATTTTTTCTTCACCAGTGATGCCGGATACCAGTTGCTGGCAATCAAGATCTTGTCATTTTTACACATCACAGTCTCTACAATCAGGTTCACGATTTCATCTACCTGTCGCATATCGTCATGATGGGTTACTTCCAGTGATTCATAATCAACAGTCTCTTTGACCAGTTTTTCATAAGCCTGATATTCCTCAGTGGAATTATCGCCATCGGATCGATTCTCATCTGCAGATACGATTTGATTAGATTTATTATCATTCATTTCAGTATAGATTAGTATTATTAGGGTTTGAAATGTAAACTTCTTGAAGTTTGTTTTCGGGATTTCTAGAAGTTTGATTTTGGGACTTCACGAAGTTTGAAATGTAAACTTCTGTAGATTCCTCATTTTCCACAGAAGTTTGTTTTCTAAACTTCTTTAATTCCTCTTCAAATTTTTTCTTATCTGTTTTCTCAGGCATAAAGGTTTTCACGTAGATAACGTTCACCTTTCCAAATCCCTGTCTGCGTTTCTCAATCAGACCAATTCCTGTTTCGTCATCCAGTTCTCTGACATTTCTTTGTCCTCTTTTCTTTGAATTATGAAAGAAAAATTATCCCTTCATATAACGAAACGCTCAGAGCCTGTTTTACAGTGGTCAAAAGCAAATTTTTTTACTTTTTTTCTTACGAGTTTTCTTGCGAGTTTTTTTAATGCCACTCGTAAGAAGCTCGTAACATTAGATTTCTGCATTTTCTTGAAATTAAGTAAAAGAAAAAGAGCATATGGAATTGAATCCATACACTCTATGATTACTGAAACTTTATTTCATTTTTAATTCAACAAACTGGAATTTATATAATTATTCCTCTAACTTTCCCCATTTTATAGGCTTTCCTGCCTGTCCATTAGTGAAATGATATGTAGTTTCCCTTATTTTTGCCCTTATGAGATAATCACAAGGGAAAT